>JAFROA010000230.1 GCA_017429885.1 Bacteroidales bacterium
CTTCCGTTCTCGGGACCTGGAACAGACGCCTACAGGGATGTGGTGGCCGTTCTTGAGGGAAATGACCCTGTGTTGAAGAACCAATATATTGTCGTTGGAGCCCACTATGACCATCTCGGGATTAAGAACGACAAGATTTATAACGGAGCTGATGACAATGCTTCCGGCTCTGCCTCCGTGATAGAGATCGCCAGGGCGCTTTGTGAATATCGTGACCAGCTGAAAAGGACAGTGGTCATAGCCGCTTTTGACGCGGAGGAGATTGGCCTTTATGGTTCGAACGCTCTCGCAAGACGGATGCTGGATGTTGACAGTCTCGACGTGAGGCTGATGATGAGCGTTGATATGGTGGGTTGGTATAAAGCCAGCGGGAAGCTCACCCTTGAAGGAGTTTCCACCATCAAGGACGGCCGTAGGATTCTTAAGTCAGAGAAACTCAACCTCAAGATGGTGAACTTTGAGAAGTCCATCCTGACGGCCACTGACACAGAGGGTTTCGCTAAGAAAGGCGTTCCCACCCTTGCAGTGACCACGGGTCTCAAGTCTCCGTACCATAAGCCCGAAGATGATGCTGAACTTATTGATTACGAAGGCCTTGATAAGGTGACAGACTACCTCACTGATTTGACCCTTGAAGTCGCTTCTGATGAGAACTTTGCTCCGTCAGGCAAGGTTGCCCCTAAACACTCTGACGCTCTTCCTGTTTTTGAGACAGGATTGTCATTGAATGTCGGAAGCAGCCACTTCAATTTCAAGAATGCGGCATTTGACGGAAAGGCAAGATTCTCCTACGGTGCCGGACTATCAGCCAAGTTGAATTTCGGCCGTCATAGTCATTATGCCTTGAAAGCTGAGGCCATATATGCCATGACTTCCGCCTTGTATCCTGATGAGACCAATATCTATTCGTCCTCTCTTAAGTATAAGGGCAGCGAACTGTTTGTCCCGGTGCATCTCATCTTCCAGGGAGGAGGAAGAGGATCGGCTTTCCTTGGTCTCGGGGGGTATTATGACCATAGGTTCAAGGCTTCACTGCCTGTGGATCAGACAATCAGGATCGAGGACTACGGTTTCAGTGCCGAGTTCGGCCTGAGGGTTGCGAGAGTCGGGATGTCCGTTATCTGGATGTCCTCAATGGCACCTTTCTTTGAAAAAGAAAGTGCCCCGTCTGTTCGACAGGGCACCGCTCTTTTCAGGATTAGCAAGTACTTCTAGCCTAAGCCTCTTCCCACTGTGCGCGGAGGAGGTTGACCGCGGCGGTGACAAGGGTGGCCCTGTCGCCTCCGCAACCGCATTCGAAGCTGACATACTTGTCGTATCCAATCTGCTTCAAGGCACGGAATCCGTCCACATAGTTATCCACTTCGCCGTTCTCTCCGGGCATCTTGCGATTGCCGCGGCTGGCGATATGGACATGCTGCAGGTATTGCTTTCCGGCAGACATGAAGGCACCATAGTCTGAGGTCTCCTCCTGCATGTGCCAGAAGTCTCCCATCGCTTTCACACCTTCGCTGTCAGCGTCGCGGGCGATAGCGGCGGCGTCAGCGACGAGGCGCATGAAATAGGCCTCCTTGCGGTTGAGGGGCTCAAGGATAACGGTCGTGCCGCAGCTCTTGGCGAACTCGCCGAGCTTGTGAAGCTCCTCGCAGAGATAATTACGGGTATCCATGGTGTGTGGCATGCAAGGTTTCTGGCCATTGAAGGCGGGAACCATGATGACACCGGTGGATCCGAGCTCACCAGCAGCCTCGACGATCTCGCGCATGGTGGTGTCGAACTCATTCTTCACGGCAGGATCCTCAGCGAGAATGAATCCGCTGAAACCTGCGCAAATGGCTGACACTTTGATGTTTCTGCCATTCAGGGCGTCCTGGATTTCTTTCACGCGGCCTTTAAGTCCACGCCCGCCTGGCTCAAAACCGACAACACCGAGGTTCTGCATGAAATCGAGTTTCTCGGCGAGAGTCTCTCCGGGGGCGATGCCCTCCTGGAAGGAGATGTTGAGAGCCACGTCGTTAGCGGCCTTCTTCCCGTCCTTAGATGAGGCGCAGGCGGGAATTATGGAGGAAGCGGCTACGGCAGCTCCCCCAATCGCGGATGTCTTAAGGAATGATCTTCTATCCATGGCCTAGTGCTGTTCTGTTCCAGGTACCGCGACCTTATACTGGCTCATATCCATCTTTCCAATCTCGAGTTTCTCAGGGAGATAGTCGAGGTCGGCGGCGCTGATCTGATCCCATTCTACAGTCTGGCCGGTGTAAGCGGCCTCGCGTCCCATGACTCCGCACAGGGAGGACATTCCGCATTCGCCAGCCTCAACGTGAGCCGTTCCCTTGCGGATATGGTTGACCCAGTCAACGTGCTCAAGGACATAAGGGTTATCCTGGCTGAATTGAGTTTTGGATGCTTCCTCGTCGAATTTCCAGATTTGATTGCCCTGAAGATCGTAGATGGCCTGGTCGGCGGATTTCCAGTAGCCCTTCGTTCCGTGAACCTCCTCACTGACGTTGTTGGAGCAACCGCTGATCTGACGGCACATGCTGTGGAGATGGACGCCGTTCTCATATTCGAAATCGACACTGAAGTTGTCGTACTGGTCGCCGGTGATCCTGCGCTGACGGCTTCCGAAACCGGTGGCCTTGATGGGGTGCTTGTAGCCGAACATCCAGTTGAACACGTCGATGTTGTGGACATGCTGCTCAACTATATGGTCTCCGGAGAGCCACTTCCAGTTGACCCAGTCGCGGATCATCCACTCCATATCGCTCCAGCCCTTCTCCCTCTGCTTGTACCAGAGCATGCCACCATTCCAATAGACATTACCTCCGGTGATCTCACCGATCATACCTTCCTGAATCTTCTGGAAAGCCTCCACATAGGGACGCTGGTGATGCCTCTGAGTACCGCAGACTACGCTCAGCCCCTTGGCCTCGGCCTGCTTTGCGGTGGCCATAATCAGGCGGTAGCCCTTTGAGTCGACAGCGATAGGTTTCTCGAGGAATGAGTGGACACCTTTCTCAGTGGCGTACTGGAAATGGGTCGGACGGAACACGGGCGGAGTGGCGACAATGACCATGTCAACACCCGAGTCGATGACGTTCTTGTAAGCGTCGAAGCCGACAAAGCAATGATCATCAGGAACTTCTTGCTGCCTTTCTTCTTTCAGCTTGTTCTTGAGATTGTTAAGCCTGTCAGCGAAAGTGTCTCCAAGAGCAGTGACTGTGATTCCGTCAGCGGCGTCGAGAAGGTTGATGATGGCACCTGAGCCACGTCCGCCGCAGCCGATGACACCGACCTTTAGGGCTTTGCCATCGATGGCCTTGTCAGGAAGCTCAGGGATGTAGTACTCACCGGGTTGCCTGAGGGGTACAATCTTCGGTTCTTTCTTGCCGCAGGAGGCGAGGAGGGTTCCTCCGACAACTCCGGCTACTCCGATCTTGGCGCTTGTGCCGAGAAAGGATCTTCTGTCCATTTTGTTATCGCTCATGATGTTATTAATAATTAAGTATTTAATTGACTTTCAAATCTTCAGGCACATCGCAGACCACCCTGAACCCGATACCCTTGATGTCTGAGTACCACCATATGCTCTTGGGGTTCTGAGGATCGGTCTTCAACCACTTGTCATGCTCGGTGTGGCTTCTGGCGGCACAGCGTACAAGGGATGCGTCGTCAGAATAGCTACCGCCCCTGATCACATGCTCAGTACCGCTAGAGGGGCCCTTGGGGTCGGAGGCTCCGTCGGTGAGTTTGGAATACGCATCCTCAGCGTACCAGTCTGAGCAGTATTCCATGACGTTTCCAAGCATGTTCTTCAGTCCGAACGGATTGGCTTTGACGGACTTCGGCTCCTGTGTCTTTCCGGAACTGTCTTCGGAATAGACCACATAGCGGGCTATCATCGTGGTGTCAGCTCCTTTGAGCTTGCTTAAGAATCCTCCCCTGGAATATTTCTTAGGATTGCCCTCAAAGAAGTAAGGAGTGTCTGTCCCGCCTCTGACGGCATATTCCCACTCAGCCTCGGTAGGGAGGCGGTAGTGGCGCCCTGTCTTCAGAGAGAGCCATTGACAGAAGGTGGTGGCGGCATAATGGGTCATCGTGATGGCAGGTCTATCACCCATGCCCCAGCCCTGGTCGGGGAATCCGAACGGGGGAGTCGGGCCGCTGACCGCATCCACATCTGGACGGTTGTTGTTGGCGTAAATCTTCTCGGGAGGAGTGCGGCCCTCGGACATGGTCTCGTTGTAGAAAGCCCAGAACTGTCTCCAGGTCACCTCAACCTCACCCATGAAGAACGGAGAGATCTTAACCTTCTTTTGCGGTCCCTCGTCAGAATTCCGGAGCGGTTCCTTCTCCGGACTTCCCATTGTGAACTCACCTCCAGGGACGGCTATCATCCGGATAGCGGCCTTAGTCCCGGGGACTGTCTCCGTGAAGTCGGTGAATGAATCGACGTTTGCCAGAGTCTCGTAAATGGGACTGTTGTCGGCTTCTATAACCTTACCCTCCAGGCGTTTATGCTCATATCCTGGCATATAATGGCCTACATCCAGATGGCAGCTGATGCTGTCAAGCCCGAGCTTTTTGACGTTTTCCTCATAGTGGAGATGGGCTGTGATGCCGTCATCGGATATTCCCTCGGGGAAAAGATTGACGTGGCATTTCTCACAAGAGGAATTGTAGACGATCTTGCGGGCGTTCTCAAGGGATCTTTTAGACTCCCAATCGATCTTGTCGGTGTCTTTAGTCCACTTGGTCCAAATGTCCTTGGCTCCTATTTTCGACTTGATCATATAGTATTTCAGGAGACCATCCTCTTTCGGGGGAAGATGGCAGGCGGCGCAGTCGGTCATCACTCCGCTGTGGCTGAGGTAATGGGGGGATTTCTTCCAGTCGAGGTCGGCTTGCTCATGAGTATGGCAGCTCATGCAATACTCATTGGTCGAAGTCTTGTTCATTGCCGTGTCAAACATCGACATGAGAATGACTCCGATCAGTAAACCGATCAGACCGATAATCCAATACTTTCCTTTGCCTCCAGCCATTTCGCTATTTCCTAAAATCCAATAAATTTAGGGATATTATCGATAAAAAACAATTTTCTCTTTTTTATTCACCTTTAGTTGTGTGGGAATCAACAAGATACGCAATTGACATATACGGGATTCCCGAGTGCCCGGACAGGCCGATCTCACATGTGCGTGAGTTGGAATACCCCACTTTGGCTCCCTTCACGCTGTCTTTGAGTTTACGTAAAGCCCAGGTGTTCAACTCGGGGTGAGTCATACCCTTGTCACCAGCGAATCCGCAGCAGCCTACTTCCTCAGGCACGATCACATTAGTCGAGCACATCTTGGCCAGGGATATGATCGTTTCAGAAAGCCCCATCAATTTGGTGGAGCAAGTGACATGGACAGCCACCGGTGTGTCGTCCTGGTGGAAGACCAAACGGTCTTTTAGGAATGTCATTATGAACTCCGCAGGCTCGTACAATTTCATGGACCTGATGTTTTTCCGCATCCGGTGCAGGCATGGGCTCTGGTCGCACAGGACGGGCCACCGGCCGTTCTCGGACGCCTTCAAGAGAGCTTCCTCCAGTTCCTTGGATTTCTTGTCGGCTAGATCAGGCATTCCTTTGCTCTCCCACATCATCCCACAGCACAGTTTTTCCATCTTTCCCGGA
>JAFROA010000231.1 GCA_017429885.1 Bacteroidales bacterium
AAATTTCTTTTTTATTTGAAGGGGCTCGTCGCCATATTCCTTGACAGAACCCTCCCTTTTCACTATCTGGAACCCTCTGGTAGATCTGCGGTGCCCCCTGGAAAGGACGGCGATATCCTCATAAGCCCAGTCATCGCTTTTCAGCAATGTCCTGAGAATCATCTCAGTGTGGGGTGTCTTTCCCGTGCCTCCCGCCGTGATATTCCCGACGCAGATTGTAGGAATCTCGCAAGTCTTGACCTTGCGTATACCGTGGTCGTAGCAGAAGTGCCTGAGCTTCAGGGTGAGATAGTATGGAAGAAGAATGATTCTATCAAGCATCGCGGCACAAAGATACAAAAAACGGCTATATTTCTTTTTAACTCTTTCGTCATTTTTCCTCGTCGGCCATTTTTTGCCTATAGCTTCTGGCTTGGTGCCCACCTTACCCGCTTTTTTAGGGGCAATTATGCCATTCTTGTTGCTTGTCACTCACAAATAGTGCCTGTTAAACGACAAATAATCCTTAAATGTCGTCCTTCGGCCACCACAGGTGCTTACCTGATGACGATTAACCTATTAATGTCGTTCGTTATCAACCATGGAGCCTCTGTCATATTAGTGCTGTGGATTTAAAAAACGAAAAATACCGCTTAAAGTTTCTTAATATTTATTGCCTTTGCGAGCGTGATTTCATAATATAGCAATCTAACAGTGTATGTGGTATGACAAAACATGAGAAGCTTCGCAAAGAGTACAAATCCTGGGGCAGATGGTACTATCATCTTGTCCTGGACAGTCTTGGAGACAGGAACCTGTTCAATGACAAGGCTGAATATATTAATGGGATGAACACTGTCGCCCTTGCCCAATTAATGACCGGTATGGATGTGATACAATTCGACTGGATGAGGAATCACGGCCATTTCGTCGTCCGCTCGACCGGGGAACAGTGCTGCCGGTTTTTCGATTATTCCCGTTATCGCCTTAATGCCAGGTTGATAAAGGACGGTTATCCGCCTTTACCGTCAGACTGGTTTTTCAAGTTGATCAGGCTTGGATCTTTTAATGAGCTGATAAATGCGGTCTCTTATTCCGCCCGCAATTCTTATGACGCCAGAAACGACATTCTTCCTGGAGGGTACCTTTGGAGCAGCAATTGCTTTATGTTCAGTGATATCGAAGAACTAATCGAATTTAAGACTGTCGAAGAGATCGGCACAAGAGGGATGATAAGGCTCTTGGGATCAAATGTCAAACTGCCGGCCTCATATAAAGTCTCCAAACTCGGGTTCATCCTGCCCGAAAGTTATATTCTTCGCTCGGAAGATGGAAGCATGACTAAGGCCCGCAGCCTGTACAAAGACTCGAAGGATTATACATACCGCCTTTTCCGTGACTATGACACTTACCGCAAAGTAGCTTCCGACATGGGTGAGGAGTGGGTTCCCGGCGGAAACGACACGGACAATTTGATCAGCAATCTTTTGGAAATCAATTATAGTGTTAATAATGTCAACAGCCTTGATGCTGACAAGCGTTGCGATTTGGCGGTCACTCTGGGCATAAGATATGGCTTGAATGCCGGGGAGATCTCGCAAAGGCTTGGCCTGTCGCCATCTATGGTCTCCAAACTATTATATTCCTATAAGAAAAAGAACAAAACCCTGTGAAATAGCGCATCCTTTTACGGCGCAAGTGTACCGGAGATGACAAAAAGGCCTAGTATGTCGTCTGTCAACCACCGGAAGTGCCTGTTAAACGACAAATAACCCTAATATGTAGTCCTTCGACAACTGAAGTCCATTTTAAATGAGACAGGCAGGAAGGGAATGCGGGTATGGGAGGTAAAGCGGGTCAGCGGTCATAGACACTGGATGCGGGCGGGGGAGGGGTGGCGCCCCATTTTTCGGCGATATAGTCAAGGATATTCAGCACTTCGTCGGGATTATTCTCGGTGACGAGGCGCATCCTTGTCTCCTTGAAGTCGGGGAGGCCTTTGAAATAGCAGCTCAAATGGCGGCGCATCTCGTAGACACCGACCGGCACTCCTTTGAGATCCACGGAGAGGCGGAAATGCCTTTTGGCCAGTTCAACTCTCTCTCTTACCCCAAGATCTGGAAGTTCCTCGCCAGTTTGGAGCAAATGCTTGATTTCCTTGAATATCCAAGGACGACCGAAAGATGCCCTCGCCACCATGATACAGTCGACGCCATATCGCTCAAAAGCTTTTTTGGCCTTGACGGCGGAGTCTATATCACCATTACCTATTATGGGTATGGTCATTCTGGGATTGCGTTTGACTTCTCCGATCAAAGTCCAGTCGGCTTCTCCCTTGTACATCTGGCAACGGGTACGACCGTGTATGGTGAGTGCTTGAATTCCGCAATCTTGCAGACGTTCAGCTAGTTCCACGATGATTTTGCTCTTGTCATCCCATCCTAGACGGGTCTTTACGGTCACCGGTTTACTGACTGCCTCCACGATACGCCTGGTAATCATCACCATCTTGTCCGGATCCCGCATCATGCCTGAACCGGCTCCACGGGCGGCGATTTTGCTTACAGGGCAGCCAAAGTTGATGTCTATCAGGTCACAACCATGACCTCCGACAATCTCATCCGCATGGTCGGCCATTTTGGCCGCCTCGACCATGGCGTCAGGGTCGCTACCGTATATCTGGATGCCGATAGGGGCCTCTTCTTCAAGTGTCTTTAGTTTCGCGTAAGCCTTTTTCGCGTCCCGGATCAGGCCTTCGGCTGGTATGAACTCGGTGTAGACCATGTCCGCCCCTTGCTCCCGGCAAATACCCCTGAAGGATGCGTCTGTCACGTCCTCCATCGGAGCCAGAAGAACCGGCTTTTCCCCCAGATCGATGTTCCCTATCCTCATTTCAAATACGATAGGACACAAAAATACTATTTTTTCAAAAAAAATTGCTACCTTTGCGTCCCCTATGATGTGTAGGGATCGCAATTATTTATGTTAAACCATTAAAAATCAAGACAGTGGACACACTTAGCTACAAAACAGTCTCGCTCAACAAGGCGACTGTGAACAAGGAGTGGGTCGTCATTGATGCCACGGATCTTCCGCTTGGCCGTCTTGCTTCCAGGGTCGCTCTTATCCTCCGCGGTAAGAATAAGCCCGGCTTCACTCCTCACGTGGATTGCGGTGACAACGTCATCGTCATCAACGCCGAGAAGGTGGCCCTCAAGGGTGACAAGATGGACAACAGGGTCTACATTCGCTACACCGGTTATCCGGGTGGTCAGCGTTTCACGACTCCTAGGGAGATTCTCGCGAAAAGGCCCGCTGAACTGGTGAGGAGATCCGTCAAAGGAATGCTCCCCAAGACACGTCTTGGTGATAAGATTCTCGGCAATCTGCATGTTTATGTCGGCCCCGAGCATCCGCACCAGGCGCAGAATCCTAGAGAAATTAAGTTGAACGAAATCTAACAGAGCAAATGGAACAGAAAAACGCCCTTGGAAGACGTAAATCAGCCGTCGCTCGTGTTTATCTCGCTGCCGGTAAAGGAAACATCACGATTAATGACCGTCCCCTTGAGGAGTACTTCAAGGAGGGATCGCTCCAGTACATCGTGAACCAGCCTTTCGCCGTCACGAAGACAGAAGGTCAGTTTGACGTGAAGGTGAACGTGGTCGGTGGTGGCACCAAAGGCCAGGCGGAAGCTAT
>JAFROA010000232.1 GCA_017429885.1 Bacteroidales bacterium
CGGTCGGCTCAAGCTGGTCTTCAGTAGCTTTCCAGCTCAACTGGATCACGGCCTCTTTACCGGGTTCGGGTACACCTTCGAAGACTGTGGCGAAAGAGTTGACTGGAAGCGGCTTAACAGCGTATTCGTGGCCATATCTGGCACTGAGGTATTTCAGGATGCCCTTGTAGGCGGCCCTGCTGACAGCGAACCGGAATGAAGGATCCAATCCGTACTTCATATCCTCAAAATTCTGGTGCGAGAGCATCTCGAGGAGCATTCCAGGGACGGTGGTTGTCCTTGACTCGCTGTAGGACCTGTCCCAGAGCCCTCGGCGGGTCCATCTGGGATTGTAAACGGTCCTGATATCATCCACTATCTGAGTCTGGACAAAGTCTGCCAGCATGCGGCCCTGCCAGCGGCTCTCTCCGTTCGGAAGTTTGTCCTTGCCATCGCACAGCAATGTGTAGATAGCCAAGGTGCCGACAATAGAGTCGTCAGGGAAGGTCCCGGCATCGGAATGGAAAGCGAAAGACATGTCCACTGGGATTCCCAGGCCATCCTTCACTGGGTTGGTCCGTGATCCTCCGGACATCCAATCCACCCATGCGCCTCTCTCGGCGAAGTCTGCCGTATAGTCGCCCTCATGGAGATCCAAAAGGGTACTGTCTGCCCCTGCCCATTGCATCCAGTAGTAAGCTCCCTCCGCGAATGAAGGAAGACCGGAAAGAGAATACTCGCCTGGATCCACATCTTTAGGGCCTCTGGCGATTTTCCCCATTCCACCTCCGAACCTTACGGCATCGGCGGTCACAACTGTATTCCCTCCAACCTCGTGGCCCTCCGGAACGCTGTTGTCCAAGGCTACAAATCCTTGGGAGCCTTTATCGAACTCGAAAGTGCCGAGATATATCCAAGTCCCTCCTCCCATTTTCTGGTTCACGATGAACTCACTCTTGCCTCCGAGGTGGTTGACAGTGTAATGAGCCGCTTTAGAACTGTTGGGAAGTGATTTGTAGGAGATATACACTGAATACTCTCCACGCTCTGGTATCTCTGGAACCCATCTGGCCACAGAGTGGTCTGTGTTGCCATCTGTCTGGCAGACAGCCTGCCTGGCGGTGCCTGCCCTGAAAGGGTTATCCCTGCCTGTGTATATGGCTTTGAAGTCAGCGAAACCAGTGCCTGCGTCGTGCCAGGAGCCTTCCTCAGAGTAGAACCCGCATGTTCTCACCCCCTCTTTGCGGCCTTCCTTGAAAGCGGGGTCATTGTCAGCGATTATCTCATTAGGCTGTGGATCCCTCTCCCTGGGCGTCATCACATACGCCCCCGAGTTCTCGAGCATTGGCATCAGGAAGGGGAGGACGTAACTCTGGGTGTACATGTCCTCCACAGTCTGGAAAAGGGGAGCCCTCTGCCATTTCCATCTGTCGCTCTTCTCATCGTAGAACCTTCCGTGGCTTTGCCAAAGCGCAATCGTCCTGCCGGAAAGCCCCGTGTCGTATTCCTTGTCCTCCAATTTCGTAATAAACCTTGCCGCCTTCCTCCTGTCAGTCGTCC
>JAFROA010000233.1 GCA_017429885.1 Bacteroidales bacterium
CATTCATTGAGGGGCGTTCCCCTCAAACTCCCTGAACTCGCTACGCTCGGAACCCGCAAAATTATTCAACGTACAAAAGAAGTCCTTTGAGGTACTCGCCTTCGGGGTGATAGATATTGACTGAATGATCCGCAGGCTGGTTCAAACGGTCCAGGATACGAACCGACCGGCCGGTCTGCGCCGCGGCTGAGAAGACAGCCAAGGCGAATGCCTCCTTGTCGACCACCTGGGAGCAACTGAAGGTGAACACTAGACCTCCTGGCGCGACCTTTGAGATGGCGGCGGCATTCAGTCTCTGATATGCCCTCAACGCATTGCTCAAAGCTCCCCTGTGCTTCGCGAATGCCGGGGGATCAACGATCATAAGGTCGTATTTGTCCTCTGGGACATCCCGCAGGAAATCAATAGCGTCCGCACAGATGTCATTATGAGTGTCATCCCCATAACCGTTCAGGACCATATTCCTCCCGACCATGTCGACGGCCTTTTTTGAACTGTCAACTGAGTCCACATGAACCGCGCCGCCACGAAGGGCATAGATTGAGAAACCTCCCGTATAGCAGAAAAGGTTGAGAACATTACGGCCCTTGGAATAACGGCCGACCAGAGCCCTGTTCTCCCTCTGATCAAGGAAGAAACCAGTCTTCTGGCCTTCGGTCCAATTCACGAGAAACTTATTGCCATTCTCCAGGACAATCTGCTCGTCATCGGAAAAACCATCGGCCTTGAACAAGTAACCATCAATCAGATCCAGGCCAGCTTTGAAAGGAGCAGTACCTGAGCTCTTGTCATAGACCGCCTTGAGTTTATCCCCGAAAACAGTCTTTAACGCCTCACATATCGCCCCTTTGGCCCGGAACATCCCGACGGAATGGGCCTGCATCACGCAAACGCCGTCATACCAATCCAAGATCAGCCCGGGAAGGCCATCCCCTTCTCCGTGAATAAGACGGAAACAGTTGGTTTCCAGTCCATTCGCAAGTCCTGCAGCTTCTCTAACCTTAAGGGCTTTCCCGATCATATTCACCCAAAAACCGGGACCGAGGACATCTTCTCCAGAAAAACTAAGTACCCTTACAGCTATTGAGCCGATCTGATAATGCCCATAGGCAAGGAAGTTGCCCTCATGATCAAAAACGCCCACCACATCGCCCTCAGAGGGCTGCCCCACTATTTGCGCGACAGCTCCTGAGAACACCCAGGGGTGGAAACGGCGCAAGGACTCATCCCTGCCTTTCTTGAGTATTATCTTTGTCATTCTTAGCTTGATTCTTTGGAGGATTGGGCATCATCTGCTCCGGAGTTAGAGGATGCTTTTTCGAGCTTTTCAGTTTGAGATACATCTCCCTGCAGACCCATGCGTCAGTGGCGGCGTATGCTTGCTGAGCGTCAGAAAGAGTCTCCGCTTCCCAATTTGAGAGCTGCTGTGTCTTGGATATTTTGATGCCCAGGATGATAGCGGCCATTTTCTTAACGGCCTTATCCTTTATACCATATTCCCACACGATCTTCTGGAGATCGACAAAGCCTCTGGGAGTGAAATCGTGATGCCTCTCAAGCCCACGCACATCATCATTGACAGCTGCCCCGACTTTGATGATACCCTCATTGGAAAGAATTGATCTCAAAGGCTTGGGGATTCCTCCAATCAGCTTGATCCTGAACAAGAACGCCTTCTCGGCTCCCGAAAGCTGCAACAAAGAGACCCCATAGTGGGGTTGGTCAGGGGAAAAAGTAGGACGTGATTCAGTGTCGAATCCAATGATTCTCTGCCTTTTAAGGTAGCGGACAGCGCTGAGGAATTCCAGACCCACGCTGTCAATCACCTTGATTTTACCAGGGAAGCTCACCAGCTCCAGCTTATCTATTTCTTCCGGAGTTATACTTATTTTGTACATGTGAGACGTAGGTGTTCGGCGCGAACACGCCGACAGTATCCGCAAAATATTCGGGAACCTTATTATCATCAAACATCAAAGGGTGGCGAGAGCTGTTTCCCTCGGTAATCATCATCAGCCTGGCCACTGGGTAGGCAATATTATGGGTGAATAAATTTTTCTCCCTCAGTACCTTATAGCATGCTTTAGTGAAAGAGAAAGACGTGTCCGCCGAATATACGACTGGCACATCGCATCCTATCTTCTCAAAAAAGTCAACAATATCCTCACCGCCCTCGGGAGCCAGAGCGTTAGAGCAAATCACCAGGACTTTACAACCCACAGTGGAATCCAAGGCAGCCAAAGCCCCGCCTACGGCTATCTCCCGCAGAGCGAGTGAATCCTTCCCTGAGACAGACAGGGAATCGTATGCAGGAATCGTGAAATTGAGCAGGGACACAATGGTCTCGCCCGAGAAATCAGGAAGGCCATCTTGGACGGTACGGGCGTCCACATTATCGAACTCGTCAACACTCATCATCTTCTCGCTCATGGCCAAGCACTGAAGCGGCTCACCCACAAGAACAATCGTTCCGGAAAGCTTTCCGGCCAGAGAGGCCATGTGTTGAAGAGAAGGAAGGGAGTCCGAGACAAGCCTGTCGACAAGGGGGATAGAGTCATATCCAGCCTCAACGCGTCTGACGCATGATGAGAGCAGCGCCAACGCGGCAAAGACAAACAACGGATACTTGAGTCTCAAGGCGATAATAGATTGAATATCCGCGAATTTAATAAAATCAATCCAACAATGAAAGAATCTTGGGAACCAGTAAAGAACGGATGTATTCCTCTTCCATGAAATGGGTGCCATCGTACACCGTCCATGACCCTTCTCCAAAATACTTGCGCCATGTCCGGATCATCACGACCCCGCTGCGGCGGAATTTGTCATGCGTGCCGAAGAAAGCATGGAAATAGTCACGGCTTCCGTTCAAAGGAGTGTTTCTCAACGCCTCCCTCCTTGCCGCCGGCCATTTCAGCAAGGTACGACGGGCGAAATGAAGAGGTTGCCTGTCTCCCGCCTTAGGATGATAGTACCAATCAAAGAATTTGGTCACGCCAGGAATCCAGGCTATCCCTGCCATTACCCTGAAAAACAGAGGGGCGTTAAGGGAAGGAGACACGAAAAGATGAGGATATCCCCTCAAGGCGACAGCATGGATGGCGCCCATGCTCTCCCCTATCACCAGATCCGGTTTAACATCTGACGCCCAAGATGCCAATTGCTCAGAGGCTATCTCAGGATCGAAGTCATAAGTCTTTATGAATATGGAATATCCCGGTCCGAGAAGGTCCCTGAGGATCGAGGGGATGCGGCTGTCGCCACCTCCTCCCATGCCATGGACATAGAGGATGGTCTTAGGATTCTTCACTTCGTTCAGAATGACAGGAAACGAAAGCGAGATTGATGATGATGTAGCCGAAGAAAGCCGAGAGGAAGATCATAGACCAATGCTGACGGAACACAATGGTAAGCGCTATGGCTACCAAAGTGACTGCCAAGAAAATAATCCTCTTGATGTTCTCAACCCTGGAGGCTTTCCCCGCTCCGAATTTCATCGAGAACATCGGCACCTCGCTGACCAGCAATAAACTTAGTGCAAGAGCCAACACAGGTAGCAGGAAGGGCCCGGAGCACCATGAGGCTAAGAGGCTCTCAGGGACTTTATAAGCGTAGCACGCCAACGAGCCGCAGATCATGGCCGCAGCCGGAGTAGGAAGCCCCAGAAAACTGGAATGCTGTCTCTCATCGAGGTTGAACTTAGCCAGCCTGAGGGCCGAGAAAGCCGCGAGGATTATAGGGAAGTATTTGAGGATGAGAATATTCGTGCCACCAGCCATGAAGAGCATCACCGATGGAAGGACACCAAAGGTGACCATGTCGGCAAGAGAATCCAACTCCTTCCCTATTCCGGATGAGGCTTTGAGCATCCTGGCCGCGAAGCCGTCGAAAAAGTCAAAAACAGCACCCAGGATCATGCAGATAAAACCAAGGTCCAGGCGTCCGCCCAAAGTCAGAATCACCCCCACGACCCCACAGAGGAGGTTCATGGAGGTGATAGAGTCTGGAATATGCTTCCGGATATTCATTTATTTGATTCCGAGCTTTTTCTTGAGATCCTTGGGAAGGGCGTCCTTATGCATGACAAGGTCCATGGACTTGGCGGCGATGAAGTTCTCGGAGACAAACCATATACCCTTATACTTACCGGTCTCACCCCATGAGTTCTTCACCATGTAGTA
>JAFROA010000234.1 GCA_017429885.1 Bacteroidales bacterium
GAGAATAATGACGCCGTAAAGTAGCACCCTGGTGAACCATGCGGTGAGAAGCTTTCTCCATTCGCTGTTCTCAGCGGCGGTATTCTTGGATCTCCCGTTGGAGGAGGAAAGCCTCTCAACCCACACTTTAGGCAGTTTGCGCTGGAGAAAGTTATAGGCCGGACCCGCCAGCTTTATCATGTATGGGGTGGTGAACGTGGTGATCACGGATACGGCTATGATTACAGGGTAAATGAAACCTCGCATCACTCCCAGAGAGCATCCGACACCAGCCAGAATGAAACCGAACTCACCTAATTGGGCGAGGCTGAAACCTGTGTGGACCGAGTTGTATAAGTTGTTTCCGGTGATGATCATACCTGCTCCGGCAAACAGTATGTGGGTCACTATGACGATTACGGCGATCAGCAGAATCAGCGCCCAATGGGCGGCGATGGCCTCAGGGGAGAGCATCATTCCCACGGAGACAAAGAATATCGCTCCAAATAGATTCTTAATCGGCTCTACAATCTTGTCAATATGCTCGCTTTCAGTTGTTTCCGCAAGGATGGAACCCATCACGAAAGCGCCCAGGGCAGAAGAGAAACCTACAGCGGTGGCGAGGGAAACCATCAGGAAACAGAGTCCTATGCTTACGATCAGGAGAATCTCCTCGCTGATGAAGCGCTTAGCCTTTTGGAGTATTGTGGGGATAACGAATATTCCCACAAGGAACCATAACAGAAGGAAGAAGACAAGCTTGACTATGTTGAGAATCAACTCTTTCCCGGCGAAAGACTGGGACACGGCCATGGTTGAGAGCAAGACCATGAGGAGGATGGCGATGAGATCCTCGACCACGAGCGTGCCGAACACCATTCCAGCGAAGGGCTTGTCCTTAAGCCCCATATCGTCGTAAGATTTGATCACAACCATGGTGGAGGACATTGACAGCAGGCCTCCCAGGAACACGCTCTCCATCACTGTCCAGCCGAGTGCCTGGGCGGTGACGAAACCGATGATGAATACTCCGACGAATTTGACGAGAGCCGTCACGACGGCGCTGGAGCCGACTTTCATGAGTTTCTTGAAGCTGAACTCAAGGCCGAGACCGAACATGAGGAAGATTATTCCGATCTCAGACCATTGATCCACAGTCTCTTGGCTGCTGATTCCCGGGAAAAATCCGATGTTGGGACCTATCAGGAAACCGGCGATGATGTAGCCCAGGATAAGGGGCTGCTTTAGCGCCTTGGAGATGATTGTGAATATGCCAGCGGAGATGAGGATGACCGCCAGATCCTTGACGAGGTTCAGTTCTTCCGACATTTATCGTTGTCATGGCTGGTTTAACCGGCCATCAACGCAAATTTAAAAAATTTTATCCATTGCCCAAGTCTTATTATCTTTGTATGCTTAAAGCAAATGTGGGTGATCCGGAAAAAATCATATCGCGTCGCAGGACATGTGTTCTCCTTATCGATGGATGGGGAGGAACGTATCTGGGAGGCCCTGGACAACTACGA
>JAFROA010000022.1 GCA_017429885.1 Bacteroidales bacterium
TGCCGTACTCCCTGTTGCCTACGTTCCCGTTGACTATCACCCTGTTATTGAACAATTGGGTGGACACGGCGACGTCAAAGATGTTGGTGCCGCTGACGCTGGACTGGTAATTCAAGCCAAAGTCCAAAGGGATATCGAGCTTCTGGAGAATATTATTCAGCTGTCCCGCCATGATCTCAGCCAGGTTGCTGTAAAGATTAGCCGTGTTGTTGACGATTCCGGACTGCTCCTCCGGCATGAATCCGCCAGAGATTAGCAGGGCGAGGAATTGCCGTTGCACCTTGTCCTCAGTGTTGAGGGCGCTCTCAACCTTGGATTTTGTGGTGGGGTCAATATCCGGGACGTCTATCGAGAAAGTCAGCTGAGGCTCCCGCAATTTCCCGGAGATTCCTATCCCGCAATTCACGGTCTTTCTTGTGGACACTGAGGAAGTGTCCGCGATGAGGGTTGCGATAGAGGCTTTAGTGGAATAGATGCCATTGATGTCCAGGTCGCTGTCCATCACGTCCCCATTGAACCTTATGGAGCTCCCTTGCGACAGGGTGAAGTCTTTCTGGGTTATGTCAAGGGCGTTGAAATGGAACTTTCCGGAATCCAGGGTATATTCACCGTTGATCGTGAACACATCCGCGGAAGGACGCACCACGATGTCGATATTGCCTTGGCCCCTGCCGTTCAGCGCGTTACCTGATGTCCGGTCGATCTCGACATAAGCCTCTGTCCTTTGGTTGGCAGCTATCTTCAGGTGGATGCCGAAATCGCTTTCACTCTTGCTCACTGACACCAGCCTGTTCATCATCACGTCATAAGGATCCACGTACACCTCTTTCTCCGGCTCTTTGAAAGTCAGCAGGTTGGTGTTGGCGTCGGAGGATGCGTTGTCGATAGGAATGTGAATGGATCCATTCTTGTCCGTCCTCGCATCCACATCTAGCCTTATCGCGTTGAACGGTCCCTTGATGGAGACGTTTCCGGTGGCGAAGACGTTACCATAGATGGCCTGACCGGAACCCGCATTCATATTGATGGCCTCCATCCTGTTCATATTAATCCTCGTGTCCATCCTGATGTCTTTCAGGTGGTCGAAAAGGATTCCTCCGGAGATCGAGCCTGTGCCGTCGAACCTGTCCTTGACAGCTATGCCGTCCAAGTGAAGTCCTCCATTGTCGATCCTGAAAGGCCCGTCCGCAAAATAAGGCACATTCGTGAAGGCCACCTTGAGCATGACATTGTTAAACCGGGTGTCCTCTCCAGAGATAGATAAGTTGTCAGTCTTGCCATTTATCCGGACTTTGCCGCTCACATGGCCTCTTGTCTCACTGAATACAGAAGACAGTAATGGAGCGATATAACCGGCTTCCATATTCTTGAGGTCGGCGGCAAGGTCCAAAGTGTTATCCTTCATGCCGTAGGCTCCATTGACGCTGAAGGTTTGTGATCCATCCAACTGGTTGAACGCCAAGATGTCCATAATCCCGTCTCCTTCCATCCCGCAGTCAAGACGCAACATCCCGGCATCGAATCTTCCCACTTTCACTGAATCACATGAAAGCTCCGCTGAGAGTCCGGCGTTGGTCTCCCAAGGGGATGAGAGTGTGCATTCTCCTGTGGCCAGGCCAGAGATCCCGAGGTCTTTGCCCAGCAATAAATTCGCTATGGCCATGTCGAACTTGACGAGGCTCACTTCCAGGGTGTCAGGCTTTGTCTTGGAATAACCTCCGTCCACTTTTATGGACTGTCCGCCACACGCCGCCAGGAGGTTGTCAATGATCACGTCTTTCCCAAGCAGGCTGATATCGGACGGGGACACAAGCCATTCCTGGTCGTTTATCCAAATGCTGGAGGGCAAAGTGTGTCCATATATCAAAAGATCCCCCGATGGAGACCTGTCTAGCTCCCCGGACAAGTATATTTCTCCCTTGTCGGCCAAGTCCCCATTATTGTCGAAAGAGTATCCGAAGCCGGCGTGATTGTCGCTCGCGAAGAACGAAAGATGGTCATTCTTGAACAGCATGCCCGCCAAGGCTAGTTCTGATCCAGTCATTGCCCCGTTCAAGCTCCCTCCCTTGTTGTCAAAAGCCAGATCGATGTTGCGGAGATAATTCTTACCGAGGGCAATCCTGGAAGATTTGACAGTGGCTTTCACCTCACCTCTGTCAGAGACTGATAGTCTTAATTTGGAGCTGTCGGCTATATAAAGACCCGGCTTGACGAATGAGAGCACATTCCTGATGTCGTGGATGTCCAGCCTCACGTCGTATTTGTCGGAAGCCCATGTTCTGACGGTATCTTTGCAAAGCATTGGAAGTTCCTTGAGCAGAGTGAGTTCCTTCAAATCTCCCACGATCCCGGAGATGGGTTTAGTGCCTATGTAGGATCCGGTGGCGAAATCGGAGTCAAGGTTCATACGGTGCCTGCCGTTACCGGAATGGGAGGATACTTTAATGTCTCCCACATCATATTTCCCGAGTGCGTTTTCAAGCCCAAGGTCCATTATGTCCAGATCACCGATGACGTCTCCACTGTTGATGGTCATGTAGTTGGCGTTGATCCTTCCGGCGACTTTAGAGACACCTCGCTTATCGAGCCCGAGAGCCTGGAGGTCAGCGTAGCCGACATCAGCGTAGAATTTATACAGGCCGTTGCTTGTCTTGTCAGATAGGGTGAATATTCCCTGGAACAAAAGGTTCAGGTTCGGGTCGTTGCAGATGAGGCGGCCATCGAAAGCCTTGTCGGAATATGTTCCGGCCGCCATAATGTTCGAATAATCATAGTCCAACGCCCTCAATTTGTCTATGAAAAGCGAGTCTATCTTGAGGTTTATCCCACCCTTTTCAAGGGAGGCATCCATCACCCCTCGCATGGTTATTTCACCGATCTTGTCAATTCCCGCGATCCTTCCGATGTCAAGAGCGTTTGTGCCCACGGATCCTGAGAATCGTTTGGCAACACGGGGTTTGATCAGGTCATGGAGCCTTAAGTCAGTGGAAATCTCCCCATTGCTGGCCGATCCGGCTTTACCATTGACTCTCAGATTGTTGAGGGTGCCGTTTACGTTGCCCGAGAAGTCCAATATGTCTCCAGGGGCATATTTCCCTAGGGACAACTTGGCGGATGGAGCGAAACCATTGACGAAGCTCCCAAGACCCTCAGAAGTGAAGGAAAGGTCCCGGATCTTGAAGTCAAAGACAGTGTTGTCAATGGCTGGAAGACAGGTCAGTCTACCCTCCGCGTATCCCTTCACTCCGCTCCGGGATTCGGTGAAATCTATCTTGTCTATCCCAAGGTCGCTCACTGTGCCGTCAACAACCGCTTTTGGGATGTCGAATTTCACGGACATGTCTTTGAGGGCGGACGCGAAGTAGGAGAGACTCTTGAAATCCAGTTTGCTGGAGCGGATATCTCCGGTGATCCTTACCTCATCTATGAAATTGCTGAAAGAGTTGATCCCGGCATAATTCATCGAGAACTCATTCATCTTTATGTCCGACCAGTCGTCGGTGAGCTTTAAGTTCTCTATGATAGTACGCCCTCCTCCAACTGTGGTTTTCCCGGAGAGTGACGCTATATGGTAACCGCTTTTCTCCTTAGCCTCAAGTTCTTCCACCTCACCTCTCAGGTAGCCTTTAGAGAGACTCAAGTCGCTCGCTTTGAGGTTTTTCACGACCACGTCCATGTCGGCCCAGTCGATACCGTATTCCTTGGCCGGGTGGGAACTCTTGAGATTGACAAGCCTGAAACGGAAGCCCTCCACCTGCACCTTTGAGGCGTCGAAAATGTCCCCCATCTCCTTTTTCTCCTTCGGTTTTTTGGACGATGGGAAGAAGCGCTTCAGATTATTGCCATCCGGTTCTATCACCAATGTGAATGATCCTTCGCTCACGGAAACTCTTCCAAGGTGGATCCCCTCATCCTTAAACAGGCCTTTCAGGGAGAATGAGGCCATAACCGATCGGGCGCTGGCCAGGGTGTCAAGAACCTCTCCGTAAGGAGTCATGGGGGGATTCTCGTCGATTAATCGGAAGTCTTTGAGGATGATGGCGTTGAAAGGCTTGAGATGAATAGATGAGAATTCAATCTTGCCGCCGAGTTTCTCTTCCAGGGAGGACACGATTCTCTTGGTGATGAATGTCTGTACGCCCGGAATCTGGAAGACTATCCATGCGGCGGCCAATATGACCGCCAGCGTCACGATAATACTCCGCGTTATCTTGAGTGCCTTTCTCACAATCTACAAATATACCAAATTACTTCAAAAAGTTTCATTAACTTCGCGGTCATAAGAAACTCTTTGAATATTATGGCGGATTTTATCCTGGGAATCGAGTCAAGCTGTGACGACACTTCGGCCGCTGTGTTGAGGGATGGTTTCCTGCTCTCGAATGTGATAGCGAGCCAGCAGGTCCATAAGGATTTCGGTGGCGTTGTCCCCGAGTTGGCCTCCAGGGCTCATGAGAAGAACATAGTGCCTGTCGTCAGCCAAGCGCTTGACAAGGCCGGGATAAAGGCTTCTGACTTGACCGCCATAGCTTTCACCCGCGGGCCGGGACTTCTTGGCTCCTTGCTTGTGGGCACCTCATTCGCTAAAGCCATGGGCATAGCCCTGGACATCCCCATAATCATGGTCAACCACCTTCAGGGGCATATCCTGGCCGGATTTGTAGATCAGGAGGGGAAAGAGAACCGTCACCCGAAATTCCCGTATCTCTGCTTGTTGGTCTCAGGAGGCAATTCGCAGATTGTCAGGGTGGACGGCCCTCTCGAATATACGATTCTCGGCCAGACTATCGATGACGCTGTGGGAGAGGCCTTTGACAAATGCTCCAAGATGATGGGCCTTGGTTATCCGGGAGGCCCAGTTATCGACAAACTGGCGAAGGAAGGGAATCCGGATCGCTTTAAGTTCGCCAAGCCTCAGATTCCCGGCCTCGATTATAGTTTCAGTGGTGTCAAGACCTCATTGCTATACTTTGTCCGGGATGAGATAGCCAAGGATCCTGACTTCATCGAGAAGAATAAGGAGGATCTTTGCGCCAGTTTCCAGAAGACGCTGATTGACATTCTATTGAGTAAACTCATAAGAGCCGCCAAGCAGACGGGGATCAAGGAGGTCACGATAGGAGGCGGAGTTTCCGCCAACAGCGGTCTGCGCTCCAGGATTGAGGCTGAAGGGAAAAAGAGGGGATGGAACACTTACCTTCCCGAGTTCAAATTCACCACCGACAACGCTGCCATGATCGCAGTCGCTGGTTGGTTCCGTTATAAAGCGGGTGAAAGGACTCCACTTGATGTCGCTCCGGTGTCGAGAATAGCTGATTATTAATTATTTATAGATATGATTGAATTTGAGATGACAGGGAGAGTCGGTCGCGACTTGCGACTTGACGATGTGAGGGTAGTCGCCGCCAGGGAAATGAATCTCAGGGGCAACGCAGTGATAAACGTGATCGATCCCACAAAGTCTTTCCAGCCCACTTTCCCGAACGCCGACGCGACATGCGTTATCGCCCGCAGGTCGATAGATGCCAGGAATGATGTGATATATCGCTATAAGATAGAGGGTTATAATCATCGTTACGAGTCTTATGTCCCTTATGAGGTGGCTGAGTACAAGGATGTCTCTGAGGCTGAGCCGGTTATCATAGTAGGTGCGGGTCCCGCGGGTTTGTTCGCCGCCCTGAAACTTCTGACTCTTGGCTTGAAGCCGGTGATCCTGGAGCGTGGAAAGAATGTCCGTGACCGCAAGTTCGACATGGCCGCCCTTGTCCGGGAGGGAACGCTGGATCCTGATTCGAATTACTGCTATGGTGAGGGTGGAGCCGGCGCGTTCTCTGACGGCAAGCTTTATACTCGTTCATCAAAACGCGGGGACATCAAAGAGGTTCTCCAGCAGTTTGTTAATTTCGGGGCCAATCCGCAGATATTGATCGACGCCCACCCGCATATTGGCACGGATCGTCTGCCTAAGATAGTAGAGAATATCCGGACCACCATTGAGTCCAAGGGAGGAGAGTATCATTTCGGCACAAAAGTGACTGGCTTGACCAGCAAGAAGGATGGGACTATCGAGGTCAAGGCTTTGGACAGCGAGCATCCCTCAAAGACGACCGGTAAGCCAAAAGCCGTAAAATACGTCGCTAAGAAAGTTATTCTCGCCACAGGCCACTCCGCACGTGACATCTATGAGATGCTGGACGCCAAGAAGTGCGCTCTTGAGGCGAAAGGTTTCGCGATGGGAGTCCGTGTAGAGCATTCTCAAGCTCTGATCAACGAGGCACGCTACCATGGCCAGTGGGAGCCCGGGATGCCTGCGGCCGAGTATTCGTTCGCGCAGCAAGTTGATGAGAGGGGAGTGTTCTCCTTCTGCATGTGCCCAGGCGGCGTTTTGGTCCCTTCAGCGACTGAGCCTGAGACCATCGTGATGAACGGTATGTCCAACTCCGCCCGTAGCGGCAAGTTCGCCAACGCCGGGGTTGTGGTCCAGATCGAGCCGGACGATATTCCGGAAGAGTATTCAGAATCCGGTCCTTTCAAAGGACTTGACTTCCAGAAAGCTGTCGAGCGGAAGATGTGGGAATATGCCCACACCCGCTCGGACAATCCGATGGCCGCACCTGCGCAGAGGATGATAGATTTCTGCAATGGAGTCGTTTCCTCTGACTTGCCTGAGACTTCCTACAAGCCGGGAGTTGTGCCGGCTCCTCTGCATGAGTTGCTTCCCGAGTTGATCTCCTCCAGGCTCCAGAAGGCTTTCCCTGAGGTTAACAAGCACTCCATCAGGGGCTTCTTCACTAATGAAGCCCTTCTGGTTGGTGTTGAGTCCAGGACTTCTTCACCAATCAGGATCGGTCGTAACCCCAGAACATTTGAGTCCGACTCGTTCCCTGGCCTGCTTCCTTGCGGAGAGGGTGCCGGTTATTCTGGAGGGATTGTCTCTTCGGCCATAGACGGCATAAACTGCGCGGTCGCAGCCGCCCGGTCCCTTACTGAACCTGAAGTCATCCCCGACTTGACCGGGGATCCCCAGCCATCAGAATAGTTATGCCCGACGACAAGCCTTCAGTCCACGCTGGCTTCCCATCGCCGGCTCAGGACTACATGAACTCTTTCATTGACCTCAATAAGGAGTTAGTCCATCATCCCGCGGCTACCTTCTACGCCCGGGTTGTGGGAGATTCAATGGTTGACGCCGGGGTTGAGGAGGGAGATGTGCTTGTCGTGGACAAGTCAATCGAGCCCCGTGAGGGTGACATGGCTGTCTGCTTCGTGGATGGGGAGTTTGCCCTGAAATTCATCTCTTTCAAAGATCCTGCGGGGGGTGCTTCCGCCGTCGAAGACCATCATCAATCACGGAAGGCCTCGAAACCGGGAGTGTCCTACTCCATCCTTCCACACAATAAGATGTGGCTGCTTCCGGCAAATAAGAAATACCAGCCAATAGAAGTGACTGAGTCAAATGACTTTACGGTCTGGGGAATAGTTACTTACGTCATAAAGAAAGTGTGTACGCGCTTGTAGACTGCAACAA
>JAFROA010000235.1 GCA_017429885.1 Bacteroidales bacterium
AACATCAAGTCCCAGGAGAGCTATGACCTTGAGTGGGGTGGCAAACTTGAGTTCATCAACTGCGTCGTCGGTGGTGCCATCGATCTCGGTTTCATGCCCGCTATCCTCAAGGGTATCAACGACAAGATGAGCGAAGGCCCTCTGACCGGTTCTTACGCCCGTGACATCAGGGTTTATGTCTACGACGGTAAGATGCACCCGGTGGATTCCAAGGAAATCGCCTTCATCATCGCTGGTCGTAACGCTTTCAAAGAGGCTTTCCGCAATGCTGGTCCGAAGATCCTCGAGCCTATCTACAATGTCGACATCCTGACCCCGAACGAGTTCGTCGGTCCTTGCATGTCTGACCTCAATGGCCGTAGGGGAATGATCATGAACCAGGACATGGATAAGGGATTCACCATCCTCCACGCCCGCGTTCCTCTCGCAGAGCTTTACAGGTATTCCACCACTCTTAGCTCCCTCACTGGTGGCGCCGCTACCTTCACGATGAAGTTCGCTGAGTATCAGCAGGTTCCTGCCGATGTCCAGACCAAGCTTCTCGCCGAGTACGCCGCTCAGGAGCAGGACGAGGACTAATATTCTTCAGGAAGAAGTGGAAAGTCCGGGCTGGGGACATGAGATTCTCTCATGATTGTCCTCAGCTCGGACACTTTTTCAGGCATGTCCGAAGCGAGGTCGGTTGTCTCACCAGGGTCGCTGTCAAGGTTATAGAGTTCGAATCTCGGGGATTTTCCCCTGATGTCCATATGGACAAGTTTCCATGGCCCCTTTCTTACCGCCTGGCGTCCATTGAGTTCTTGGAACTCAAAATACAGGAAGTCATGTTCCTTCTGCCCCTTCTTACCTTTCAGCAGTGGCAGCAGGCTGACGCCATCCATCCCTTCAGGGGAGGCGGATCCAGTCAAATCCCTTAAGGTAGGCATCAGGTCCCAGAACGAGCACATGAAATCCGTCTCTCCTTTGGCGATATGACCCGGCCATGAGACGATCATAGGGACCCTGATCCCTCCTTCATAGACATCCCTCTTGTAGCCCCTCCAGGGACCGTTGCTGTTAAAGAAATCCGGGTCATGGCCTCCTTCACGATGGGGACCGTTATCGCTCGCGAACATGATGATCGTGTTCTCGTACAAGCCAAGATCCTTCAGTCTCTCCACAATCTGTCCCACATACATGTCCAGCCTGGAGACCATAGCGGCGAAAGTCGCATGTGGATATTCCTGGGACACATAACCTCCTTTCCGGAAATATGGCCCGTCATCGATGCCTTTATATGGCTTCTCCGGGTAGGTTCCCCTGTATTTGACGATAATGCTGTCCTCCGGGACTATCAGCTCCGCATGGGGGATGGTGGTCGGGTACCACAGGAAGAACGGCTTTCCGTCAGCCGCTCTGTCGTCCAGAAATTCCAGGGCCTTCTCGTGGATCATGTCCGGGGCGTAGGTGCCCTGACCGTAAGGAATATCATCCCTGTTGTCTTCCAGTTCCACACGTGAATCATTGTCCCACAAGTGGTCCGGGTAGTAGCTGTGAGCAAGCAATTGGCAGTTGAAGCCGAAGAAAGTGTCGATTCCCTGTTGTCCGGGATCCCCAGTAGATCCCACTCCTCCGAGTCCCCATTTGCCGAAAGCTCCGGTCGTGTAACCGACGGCTTTAAGGTCTTTGAAGAAGGTTTGGGAGTCTTCCGGAAGAGGGAATTGCCCCTCCGGCGGAAGTTCCTTATTGCCCCTTACGGCTGTGTGGCCGCTGTGTGTTCCGGTGACCAGACAGGAGCGCGAGGGAGCGCTTACCGTTGTCCCGGAATAGCATTGGGTGAACCGGAGGCCATTGGCGGCCAGCGCATCGATGTTCGGTGTCTCGAAGCGCTCCTGCCCATAGCAGCTGAGGTCTCCCCAGCCGAGATCGTCGGCGAGGATGAAAACCACATTAGGCGTTTGTCTATCAGCCTTGTCCGTGGCGCATGAGGCAGCTGCCAATGCTCCGCTGGCCAGCCACAATAGTCTCCCTTTCATATTATTTCCACTGATATACCTTTATCCAATCGATCCGGAGCTCTGAAGGGAGCTGGTCAGGATTCTTGACATCTCCCACCCATTTTCCGCCGAGCTGGTTGGAAAGGATGAAGTAAAAAGGATAGTCCGGCCAAGGGAACTGTTTTTCCTTGCCCTCGACCCTGGGATATGTCAGGGTCTTCTGGCCATTAGTGTACATGCAAATGCTGTCGCGATACACTTCAGCGGCGTAGATATTCCAATCATCCTTGACTATGGGGCCAGTGCCGAAGTTCTTCGGATCCTCACGGCTCACGTCAAGGGAATATCTTGAGTGGAGGGTCTGGTAAACAAAAGAGTCGCTGTTCAGATGCTCCATGATGTCGATCTCGGCATACACGTCTTTGGGCATGTCATAGTCGGGCATAAGCCAAAGGGCCGGCCAGAATCCGTCAACGCTGTTGAACTTTGCCTTGATCTCGAATTTGGCGAGGGGCATGAAGGACTTTTTGCCCTTGCTCCTTACTCCACCGGTCACGAAAGCGGTTGTGTCTGAAGAGCTTCCGTCATTGACCTTGCCAAGGAGCACCAGCTGTCCATCCTCGATGAACGCGAGATCCTCCCGAAGGGACATCATGTCGTTCCAATCACTGCCACCTTTCTCGACCCTTGTCCATACATTCTCGTCTATCTTAGGGCCGTTGAAATCCTCTGTCCAGACCAGCGTCCAGCCTTCCTGATGGGAGCATGAGACCATGGCCAGGGTAGCCAAAACAAAAAGTAACCGTTTCATAATCTGCTGTCTATTTGATGTTTCTTTTAAAAAAAGAGGTTGCCCCGCAGGGCAACCTCAATCTATGCGGAATGTTGATTATTCGATAGCTCCCTCGGAGGCCTGGGTCGGCCAGTAAGGATTCTGGTAAGCCACAGACTTCTCAACGGAACCATCCTCGGAAGTAAGGGTCAGATCCTGAAGACCGTAAGGCTGCAGGTAGTAGGCCTTGTGCCAGGTGTAACCGTCGTAGAGCTCGTTGTTGTCATAGATGACGCGGAGCGGACGGACATACTTGCTGTCGGTCCTGGCGGAGATATTGGCGTCGGCCTTGCCGCTGGCGCACTCTACGAATGCGGATTCTGTGGTCACATTACCGGCTGCGTCCTTCTTCAGGTAAAAAGGATTGTCCTTCAGAGGGCCTCCCCAGAGGTTGACTCCCTCGGGAATCCACTTCTCAGTCATCAGGTGGTCGAAAGAGCGCCAGCGGATGAGGTCGTTCCAGCGGAAGCCTTCTCCGATGAACTCGCAACGGCGCTCCCTGCGGATGTTGAACAGGGTGGCGTCCACGAGGGTCTCCCCGCTACGCTTGCCCCAGTCGTCCTCCTTGGAGAGGTCTGTGGCGGCGATGGTCTTGTTGTAGTCGGGATCGACCCCGGCACGGGTCCTTATGGCCCTCCAGTAGGTGTCGGCCTTGCCGGCGACGTTGCCATTCTTCTCGTAGTAAGCCTCGATGTAGTTGAGGTAGGCCTCGGCGGCGCGGTAGAGAATCATGTCGTTGGTGGCTGTGAGCCCAGACTTTCCGAACGGCTCATAGTAGCAGTAGTGCTTACGGATACGGAAACCGGTCACATCCCTGTGCTCGGGCTGTTGCAGAAACTCAGGTGCGTTGAATTCTCTTGCCTCACCGTTTGAATAGTCAAGCAAATCGCTGTTGTTGAAGACGAAGAGCTGAAGGCGCTCGTCACGTCCCTACTGCTGGAGATCCAGGGTCTCGTCTCCCTTGTATTCGGAACCTGCTGCGTAGATCGGGAGACCGTTGCTCATCAGGAAGCCGTCCACATGGCTGCGGGTAGGACCGCAGTTTCCTCCCTCACGGATGTATGAAGGCATGGCAGTGGCGACAACCTGGTCCACATTGTACTCCCTGTAGAGGATAACCTCATCGATTCCGCTAGCGTCAGGCTGGTAGAACATCTCGAAATAGGGGTTCCATCCATAGACTTGCAGCTCTTTGGCATTGGGGTTCATCACATGGGAATTGGCCGTAAGCTGATGGGCATCAGCCACCTGTGCGGCGGCGTCAAGGCACTGGTCGAGGAAGAAGCTGACCTCACCGTCGATATTGAAGGACTTGCCGGAGTTCTTGGACGCGCCGGGCCAGTTGGAGTCGCCGGGGACTCGGCCGGAACCCTTGTGGTACTTCTCGAAGGTGGCCTCGTAGAGAGCCACGCGGGACTTGATCAGAAGAGCGAGGTCTTTGGTGATCCTGTTCTTCGCACCGTTGCTAAGAAGGCCGATGGCCTTGTCGAGGTCGGAGATGATGAAGCGTGCGACCTCATTGCGAGGTGCGCGCTTGCTGGCCTCCACGAGGACATCATTGTCGTCCGGAAGGACAGTCTCGATGATCGGGAAGTCTCCGAAGTTGCGCAGGGCGTAGAAATATGCCTGGGCTCTCATCACGTACATCTCACCGACATAATGGTTGACATCCGCTCCGGAGAGAGTACCATTCTCCATTTTGGGAAGAACCTGCTCGAAGAAGTAGTTGCAGATCCTGATCCTGTTGAAAGCGGTGGAGGTGTTCTGTCCTGTCGGGACAAGGAACCTTCCGTTGCTGGATGAGAAGTACTGAAGCGCGGTGCTGTTGTCGGAACCGCCGCGAACGAGGTTGTCAGTCTGGGCATCCTCCCAGATCGGGCCGACATTCCAGTTGCCGCGGTAGGTAGTGAAGAAAGTCTCGTAATAGTTCACTGTGTAGGCCGCGAGCTCATCAGCCGATTTGAAATACTTCTCGGGAGTAATGTTGGTGATAGGCTGCCTGTCGAGGAAGTCGTTGCAACCGGTGGTGATGAGAAGGGCAGCGGCGGATACTATGATTGTAAATATCTTTTTCATGTCTTTCCCGGTTTAGAAGTTGATGTTGACACCGAAGGAATAAGTCTTCATGAGAGGATAGACCTTTCCGTCTCCCCAGTCTCCACCGATGGTCTCAGGGTCGAAGACTTTGGTCATCTTGGTGAGGGTGAAGAGGTTCTCTCCGGAAGTGTAGATACGAACCGAGGACATTCCGGCTTTGTCGGTCCACCTCTTAGGCAGGGTGTAGCCGAGCTGGATGTTCTTCAGGCGGATGTAAGCGGCGTTCTGCAGGTACCTTGTGGAGGTCTGCTGGTTCTTGGAGTTTCCGTTGAACGAGGGCTTCGGATAGTAAGCGTTGAGGTTGGCGCCGAACTCGTCGCCTTCAGGACGCCAGAAATCCCAGTGTTCCACGAAGGCCGCGGACTGCCACATACCTCCGCTGGTACCGAACATGTAAGGTCCTGAGCACCAGTAGTCACGCTTGCCGACACCCTGGAAGTAGGCGCGGATGTCTATTCCCTTCCAGGCGGCATCAAGGGTGATACCGAAGTTGTAGCGGGGGGTGTTGTTACCTATGATGGATAGGTCGCCGTGGTCGTCAAGGGTGTTGGATCCGTTGGTGACTTTTCCGTCTCCGTTGAGATCCTTGTACATCAAGTCACCGGCGCCCCAACCTGAACCCCAGGAAGGACGGTTGCTCTGGAGCCAGGAGTCCATCTCAGACTGTGAGGAGGCGAGATTGTCGGCCTGGTATCCCCAGATCTCACCCATCTTGCGGCCCACATAGTAGGTCGAGAGGGAGTTGGTCTTGTTGGGGTAGCGGGTGATTTCCTGGATG
>JAFROA010000236.1 GCA_017429885.1 Bacteroidales bacterium
CGTTGATTGCTTTCTTGTCTTCCATGACTACAAAGGTACATCCTTCCTCCGAATCTACCTCTATAGTCAAACATTTACATCATATCAGACACGGAAATTTGCAAGTGTCCCAGGATAGCGCTCTTTTGTTTTACAGGTCTCAAATCGAAGCATTAAGAGATAATTATCCTGACGCGATCGCATTACTGTCTCGAGCATACGACGAAGATCTTAAGGAAATCAATCTTAAACTATCACATTCGGTAGCACAGTCTCTTCAAGATTATTACGCAAGGGAGTCTGAAACGATCAGGGAGAAAGAACGAAACAAGTTATTCTTTATGGGTGCCGGATCACTGATAGCAATAATGCTGGTTATCACTCTGCTTTTTTATTCTAGGAGCAAAAGCTCTAAAAAGCAACATGAGTTGGATAGATTGCTTAACCTGGCGGAGGAATCAAACCGCTTGCTACAAAGCGATTTAATGAGCATTTCTAATCAATACGAGGAATCTGAATTTAAGCAAAAAAGATTAAGGGAACGTTTTGTGGAGATTTATAAAGAAAGATTCACACCATTAGGCGACTTATGCAAAACCTATTTTTCAGTTAAGGATCGACCTGATAAGCAGGAGGTGATTTTTCGAAGAGTTGAGTCATTAATCGGTTTTATCAACAGCAATGAAAAACTGCATGCTGAGTTCGAATCACAAATTGATAAGGATTTAAATAATATTGTCTCTAATATAACAAGGGACTTGAAGATCACCGACGATGAGAAAAGACACTTCATCTGCTATATTATCGCCGGGTTTGAACCGAGGTTAATCTCTGACTTGTTGGGAATCAGTCTCGCAAATTATTATACAAAGAAATCACGTCTTAAAGATAGAATAGAATCATTAGATTCTCCTCATAAAGAAGAGTACTTGAGATTTTTCTAATTACCACAAATAAAATGAAACACATTTCTTCTCTCGCATTTACGATCAGCCTTTTGCTTATCATGCCTATTTTGAGGATTTCCGCTTATGAATCAGACTCGAATTCAACCTACAGAGTGTCGGTTCCCCTAGATAGGGTTACCATTTCCTCATCAACTCCGATTTTTCATGCTCCTTCCACACCTATTCCCCTTCAGTGCGAGTATGAAACCATCAACAACACAGTGTATGTTACTTTCAGCAACTCAATCGGTAGTGTCTTCGTATGTGTGGAGAATCCAAACACGGGAAGTCTCACATACCATACGATACCCTCTAATGCCGGTGTTCAAACAATACCCATAACAGACTATGGGAATCTTTTGAGAATATATTTCCAGCTATCATCCGGAGTGACATACATGGGAGAATTCTATTCCTGATCGATAGCTGAGACGGACTTGCGGATTGAGCGATCTTTTTTATTATATTTGTATATTTAACGTCAATCCGCATGACTAACATAAGACATCTCGATCCCCACTGCGAGTCCATCCTACAGGAATATCGCGACAACCTGCCCTGGTTCCAGGAAGAGGCGGGGAAGGTGTATTCCCGTCTCAAGGAGACGTTGGAGAAAGCCGGTCTGCTCACCGCAGCCCTGGAATATAGGGTCAAGGCGGAGGATTCACTGGCTGGCAAGTTGGAATTAAAAGGAGAGAAGTATCAGTCTCTCAAGGATATAACCGACATCATCGGGCTTAGGGTGATCACCTTCTACACCGACGATGTGGACAAAGTGGCGTCCGCGGTGGAAAGGCTTTTCGAGGTGGACTGGGAGAATTCCGTGGACAAGCGCAAGGCCCTTGAGATCGACAGTTTCGGGTACTTGTCACTTCACTATGTCTGCCGGATTCCGGAATCCGAATACAGGATGGAAATCCAGATGAGGACTGTCCTGCAGCATGCCTGGGCCAACATGAACCACGACACAGGCTACAAGTCCGGAGTTGAGGTGCCCCCGAGATACCTCCGCAACTTAAGCCGCCTGGCCGGAATGCTGGAACTGGTGGATGACGAGTTCAGCCGGATCCGCGCTGAGCTGACAAATTACCGCAGGCAGGTCAGGTCGCTGGTGGCGTCTGGTAACTTGGATGACGTTCCTCTTGATGGAGACACTTACAGGAGCTTCCTGGAGATGAATCCATTTGACGCGCTAAACCAGAGAATCGCCTCTGTCAACCAGGCCGAGGTGCATGAGGTCTCCCTCATGCCTTTCCTGACATTATTCAAAGGGCTTGGATGCAAGACCTTGGGCGACATCGTGGATATGATCCGGAAATATTCGGAAGGGGCATTCCAGATCGCCACGTTCCAGATCGGTCTGACAGACCTGGACATTGTCTCTTCTTCCATCGGGCCGCAGGACCTTTGCATCGCCTACCTTCTCAAGCAAGGCAGCGGAAAAGCCGGAATCAGACTGATGTTCGACACGCTTAACGGCAAATCGGAAAGCAACGACATGATTGCGGATCTGATCATGGAACAAGCTAAAGATCTGCCATTCATGAACCAATAACATGGCAAACAATCCTCTCGACACGACACTGCTTGACAGGGCGATCATTTTCGCCGTGAAGGCTCACTCCGGGACAGAGCGTCGGGGAAAGGGATTCCCTTACATAGTCCACCCGATGGAGGCCATGGAGATTGTCTCCACGATCACGAACGACCAGGAGCTGCTGGCTGCGGCTGCCCTGCACGACACTGTGGAAGACACTCATGTCACGATCGGGATCATTCGGGAGGAATTCGGAGACAGGATAGCGGACCTGGTGGAAGCAGAGAGCGACGTGTTTGTGGAGGGGGTCAGTGAGGAGGATAGCTGGCACGAGAGGAAGAAGGCGGCTTTGGAGCGGCTAGCGAAAGCGACCCGCGATGTCAAAATAGTAGCCATGGGAGACAAGCTCTCCAACATGAGAGCAATAGCGAGGGACTACGCTAAGCAAGGGGATGAGTTCTGGAACTTATTCCACGTGAAAAATAAGTCAGACCACGCATGGCGTTACAGGGGGCTTGTGGAAGCTTTAAGGGACCTTAACGGAACCGCCGCGTTCGAGGAATTTGAACGTCTTGTGAATCAAGTATTTAACGGATAAATATATGGAAGCGCTCAGAATCTCGCTCGACGACTACATCCTTTCCGGAGGCGGCGCTAACGGGGAGAGTTTCGACCACAAGTCCGATCCGTCGGTCATGTTGAAGCTTTATTTCCCGGGCAAGATCCAACAGCCTCTGGATGAGATGATTCTCGCCAGGAAGGTTTATGATATGGGCATACCAACCCCTGAGCCTGGTGAATATGTCGTCACAGAGAACGGACGATATGGCATCCGATTCCACAGGATCCTAGGAAAGAAATCCTACTCCAGAGCCACGGCGGATAATCCGGAAAAAGTGGCGGATTATGCCGCGGAATTCGCCGGGATGTGCCTCCAATTGCACTCCACCCATGTGGACACGACCCTGTTCGAGAATGTAAAGGACAGGTACTTCCGGTTGCTGGTGGCAAACCCTTTCTTCACAACCTCGGAAAAGGATAAACTCGAAAGATTCATCGCTGACACCCCGGACGAGGACACCGCCATTCATGGGGACTTGCAGTACAGCAACGCCATATTCGCCGGAGACAAGAAATATTTCATCGACCTCGGGGATTTCTGCTACGGCAACCATTTGTTCGATGTCGGGATGGTCTACCTTTGCTGCTGCCTGAGCGGTGAGGATTTCATTCAGGAGACATTCCATATGCCCAAATCCCTGGCGAAGAGGTTTTGGGAAGAGTTCGCCCCGGCATATTTCGGGAAAGACCGTCCTCTCAGAGAGATAGAGGAGGAGATCCGGCCATACGCCGGCCTCAAGACCATAATAGTGGAACGTGACACCAACTGCCCCATGCCTGAGTTCAGGGCCGCTTTAACCTCAATATTATGAACATCAAGTCCAAATTTGAAGAACGGTTCAAGCGTAAATCCGTGCTCGCCGCCTTGCTGTTGGTGATAGTGGCGGCATTGACGCTGGAAGCCACGTCGCTGATACAGTATTATTACGCCGAGAAAGGCTTGAAGGAAGAGGCCACAAAACGAGCCGAGAGCCAGCTTGAGAACACCAGGCTCAAGATAGAAGGGGTACTCGATCAGGTCGAGGCCACAATCCGGAATAATGTCCGACTCACCCAGTGGGGATTCGGACATTTGGACAGCCTCCACATGATAACCTCGATAATAGTCCGTGAGAACCCTGTGGTGAGCGGATCGACGATAGCGCTCGTTCCCGGGTACAGCCGGAGGTATCCGCTGTTCGCGCCCTACTCATACAACGACCCTGAGACGGGGGAGATTCTGTCGAAATCCCTTGCGACAAAGGAATATGACTATCCATCAAAGGAATGGTTCACAAAGCCCATCGAACTCGATAAAGGCTATTGGTCGGAGCCATACGTGGATGTCGGAGGTGGCGAAGTCCTGATGACAACTTATTCAGTACCCATAAGGGATGCGAAAGGGAATGTTGGCGCTGTACTCACGGCCGATGTCGCGTTGGACTGGCTGACCAATTATGTTGGCGGCAACAAGGTCTATCCCGACGCTTTCAACCTCGTGGTAAGCCGGAAAGGAAAGATCATGGTCGCCCCGATTGAGACCCTGGTCATGCGCAAAACAATACAGGAAGCTTCCAGCACCTTCGAGGACCAGGATGAGGTGAAATCCATCACCAACTCCATGCTCAACGGAGAGTCCGGCATGCGGGTGGTCCAAGGAAAGACCAACAGCAGCCATGTGTATTTCGCACCGGTGGAACGCACAGGTTGGTCCATGTCCATCGTGATACCAGACAAAGAGATATTCGGAGAAATCAAGAGCATAAGGAGACTGGTCGAATTGCTTCAGGTCCTTGGTCTTTTGATGCTGGTGCTCATCCTCAGTTTCGCTGCCAAGAGCCAGAACCAGTTCAAGGCTTTGTCTGAGAAGAAGGAGAAAATGGAGAATGAGCTGAACATCGCGAGAGGAATCCAGATGTCCATGATTCCCAAGACCTTCCCTCCTTTCCCGGAACGGGATGACCTCGACATGTCAGCTGTGATCGTCCCGGCCAAAGAGGTCGGCGGGGACTTGTACGACTATTTCATCAGAGACGAGAAGCTTTATTTCTGCATCGGGGATGTGTCTGGGAAGGGTGTGCCGGCGGCTTTGGTCATGGCCGTCACCAGAAGTTTGTTCCGCTCCGTAGCCACACATGAGCACACCTCATCCCATATCGTGAACATCATGAACAAGAGTATGGCTGACATGAACGACAACAACATGTTCGTCACCTTCTTCTGCGGCATACTCAATCTCGAGGATGGCCATCTCGATTATTGCAACGCCGGACACAACACGCCAATCATCCTCTCAGGAATAAGGAAGAAGCTGGACATAATCCCCAATCTGCCTCTAGGGATTGTCGCTGACTTCACGTTCAAATCTCAGAAAACGGTCTTGAAAAATGACGATGGCCTGTTCTTATACACTGATGGACTCACCGAGGCCGAGAATATCAACCACGAATTATTCGGAGAGGAAAGGATGATTGAGGTGCTTTCAACCAGAAGAGACGCCTCAGGTCATCTCGGAGCCATGGAGAAGGCTGTCAACAAGTTCGTTGATGAAGCCCCGAGGAGTGATGACCTCACAATGCTTTACATACATTACATTATGACTGAGCCAGGAGTTATAAAACGCCATCTTACGCTTGAGAATAATATAGAGCAGATTCCCAGGCTCTCGAAATTCATAAATGGTATCGCGGAGAGCAAGAAACTTGATGAGGATCTGGCCATGAATATCCACCTTGCGATGGAAGAGGCGGTGACAAACTCGATAATGTACGCCTACCCTGAAGGTGTCATCGGTGAGATCGAGATCGGCGCCATTGTGGATGACAACACCATAGAGTTCACTATCTCAGACAATGGCATGGAGTTTGACCCGACAGCCAGGCCAGAGCCCGACATCACGACAGGAGTGGAGGATAGACCCATCGGAGGTCTTGGCATATTCCTGATCAAGAAAATCATGGACTCCGTCACCTACCGGAGGGAAAAGGGTGTTAATATCTTGAAATTGATCAAAAACATTAAATGATATGGAAGTAAAGATTAACAAGCAAGATGATGTGACCACTATCCGCCTTATCGGACGGCTGGACACTCCCGCCGCGCAGGAGGTCGGCAAGGAACTAACTCCTCTCCAGGAGACCGCCAACGGCACCATTATCCTTGATTGCGAGGATCTTAGCTATATCTCTAGCTCCGGCTTGAGAATATTCCTGTCCCTGCGTAA
>JAFROA010000237.1 GCA_017429885.1 Bacteroidales bacterium
GGGGCGAGCTTCCGTTCGAGAAAGTCTCTGACGAGGAATATGTCCTTACCTTCAAGACTGTCTCCGAGAACTCCGGATTCGTCCTGAAGAATGGTGATGAGAGCATGTGGATTGGTGCTGACAACAGTCAGGAACTCACTGACGGAAAATTCGTTGTCACTGTCGGCAAGGAGTTCAAGATCTCCGACCAGAAGGTGGATGGATTGATCCCTCAACCCGGTGAGTACAAGTTCATATTCAACCCTGTGGCGATGACCGCCGTGCTCAAAAGCACGAAGGTTGACTGGTACTATCACGGCCAGAGCGAGCTGACTCCCGATTGGGGCGCTCTTCCCTTCGAGAAAGTCTCTGACGAGGAATATGTCCTCAAGTTCAAGACTGTTTCCGAGAACTCCGGCTTCGTGCTTAAGAACACGGATGAGACCCAGTGGATCGGTCCTGACAACACTCAGGAACTAACTGATGGCAAGTTCGTTGTGACCATTGGCAAGGAGTTCAAGATCTCCGACCAGAAGGTGGATGGTGTGATCGCCAAGCCTGGTGAGTACATCTTTACCTTCAACCCTGTGGCGATGACCGCCGTGATCACCAGTGTCAGGGCTGACTGGTATTATCATGGCCAGAGCGAGCTGACTCCCGACTGGGGTGAGCTTCCTTTCCAGAAGGTTTCCGACACTGAATATACCCTCACGCTGAAGACCGTTTCCGAGAACTCCGGATTCGTCCTTAAGAATGGAGACGAGTCATCTTGGATCGGCCCTGACAAAACTCAGGAACTCACTGACGGCAAGTTCGTTGTGACCATCGGCAAGGAGTTCAATATCTCCGGTGAGAAGGTTGACGGTATCATCGCCACTCCAGGCGAGTATATCTTCACTTTCAATCCTGTGGCTATGACCGCCGTAATCACCTCAGCTACTCCAGTTCGCGCTGACTGGTACTATCACGGCCAGAGCAAGGAGACTCCCGATTGGGGCGAGACTCCTTTCGTGAAAGTTTCTGATGATGAGTACTATGTCATTCTCGATGTGAACGACAACTCCGGTTTCGTCCTCAAGAACGGTGACGAGTCCAAATGGATAGGTGCCGCTTCTTCCCTGAAGGGCGAGGATGGCAAGTATCACATCACTCCTGGCATGGAGTTCGAGATCTCTGATGACAAGGTTGATGGTGTGATCGAGAAAGGTGGTAAGTACAAACTCACCTTCTATCCTAACGAGATGAAAGCTGTATTCGCTACAGCTGAGCCTGAATATTGCTACCACGGTCAGTCCAAGAGGACTCCCGGTTGGGGAACCGTCCCGTTCGAGAAGGTCTCCGACGAGGAGTACTATGTGATCCTTGAGGTTGAGGCCGGTTACGGTTTCGTTCTCAAGACCGCCGATGAGAGCTCATGGTTCGGTGCTGCCGCCTCCGGAAAGGGTGATGATGGCAAGTTCCACATTGCTCTCGGAAAAGAGTTCAGCATTGACGGTGATAAGGTCGACGGAGTCTTCGATGCCGCCGGTCTCGTCAAGTTGACCTATAATCCTAAGACCCAGAAAGCTGTCGTGACAGCTCTCTAGGCTTTTAACGGGCCGGAGTCCCTGACCGGACTCCGGCTTGCCATTTATATTTGTTGTTATGAGAAGAGCCATATTCCCGTTGGCTTGCGTGCTCTTCGTGGCGTCGCAAGCATTCTCGTGCAAGGAAAAGGAACCGGAGATTGTCCAGCAAACGCTTACAGTTTCCCCAACATCCCTGTCTTTCGAGCCGGAGGACTCAAGGTCCGTGTTGCTAAATGTCTCCTCCAACTCTACTTGGGGAGTGGCATCATCTGCTGACTGGATCAAGGTTGACAAGGGTTCCGGTGACGGAAACGGCTCTGTCACAGTTACTGTCACTGCGAACACAGGCGAGGACCGCACAGGGACTATAACTATAAAGGGCTCCTCCTCGGCGAACGTGAAGGCTGCCTCGGATGTCACGGTGCAGGTCAGCCAGAGAGGAAAACATGTGGTCAACATTGTCCCCGCTCCGGCTTCATTTGATGGAAATAAAAGATCATCAACCACTTATCAGCTATTGATTTATTCTTTCGCCGACAGCGACGGGGACGGGATAGGTGATTTCAAGGGTATTCAGAATAAACTTGATTATCTGGATGGACTCGGGGTGACTGGCATTTGGCTGTCGCCAGCCCATCCTTCAGACAGCTATCATGCCTATGACGTGACCGATTATTACACCGTGAACCCGCTGTATGGCACTGAGCAGGACTTCAAGAACCTGATAGATGCGGCACACGCCAAGGGAATCAAAATCTATATGGACTATGTCCTGAACCATTCCGGCAAGGGAAACGACTGGTTCAAACAGGCCCTGGCCGATCCGTCTTCCAAGTACCGCGACTATTATTTCCTCTCGTCCGACCCGAAGGCGGACTATTCCAAGTTCCCGATGCTGAAGGGTACGAGATACGAGCAGGGCGAATGGAAACAGGCGACTACCGGTTCACCCAAGATCACGATTACCAAAACCGACGAGCCGGAGACCTTCGGCACCTCGGGCTGGAATCTCTACACCTGGCAAGATGGTTCGTCCACACGGGAACTCCGGTTCGTTGACCGCGGCGACGGCACGATGTACCTTGTCCTGGAAGTCAACGGCACCCGTGGCATTCTGATCCGCAAATATATGAACTGGAACGCCGGTTCCAAGTTTGGTGCTTCCGGCAACGGTAAGCTTACGGAAGGGACACCGATGGACCTGATCGGCGACGGTGGGGACATCACTTTCACCGGCAGCGGCCGTTATAAGGTCGAACTCTCGAACGTGTACTCGGAGACCCTGTACTACATGGGCTGCTTCAGCGACTGGATGCCAGACTTGAACTACGGTGATCCCGCTACGGTCGAGACCAATCCAACATTCCTGGACGTGGCAGGCTCTGCCGACAAGTGGATCAACATGGGCGTGGACGGATTCCGCTTGGATGCGGTAAAGCACATCTGCGGTGGTATCGCTTCCTATAGCCATGCTTCCAACCATATCTTACTGAAGAAATGGTATGACCACTGCAATGCCACTTACCAGGCTGCGGGACATACGGACAACATCTTCATGGTGGCTGAAGAGTGGGACAGCCACGATGTCGAGAAAAACTACTACAAGAGCCTGACCTCTTGCTTTGAGTTTGAGTATTTCGGTCTTATAACGGCCACACTTGGGGGCAATGCCACAGGATATGTATCGGCTGTAAATGGCTATATCAATGACCATAAGGCTCAGAGGAGCGATGCCATCACGTCGTTATTCCTGACAAACCATGATCAGGACAGGGCTGCTGAGTCTCTGGGAAAAAACATAGCCAAGGAGAAGCAGGCCGCGGCATTGATGCTTACCACTCCTGGTAAACCGTTCATCTATCAGGGGGAGGAGTTGGGTTATTATGGCACGAAGGCCGGTGGTGACGAATATGTACGTGGGCCGATCATGTGGGATAAGGCTGGAAACGATTGCGCCAAGAAGGGAGTGAACAATAAGGTTAACTCTTCAATGCTCACTTCTTCAATCTCGGTAGAGGCTCAGACCGCTGACAGCGGCTCACTGCTCAATGTCTACAAGACATTCTCCAAGCTGCGTAACACGTATCCCGCTCTCGCTGATGGCGTTATGACTAACGCTGGCCTTTCAGGCACGTCGATCGCATCATGGTACATGGCATCTTCCGACGGGCAGAAACTGCTGGTTATCCACAATGTCTCAGGGACGTCGAAGACCACCTCGGTCTCCGATGATATGTCCAAGCCGATCGCACTTCTCGGAACAGCTTCTTACGAGGGTTCCAACCTGACTCTCGGCGCGAATTCCTCTGTCGTATTCCAATTGAAATAATACCGAATATGAAAAGAATATTATCATTATTGGCGGTTCTTATCGTTGTTCTCTCATGTGGCGATAAGGGGAATAAAGTCGCTGTTGAATCTGGTGACTGGACCCAAAATGCGGTTATATATGAGCTCAACGTTCGTCAGGCCACGGCTGAAGGCACCTTGGCAGCGGCTGAGGCGAAACTTCCTGAGCTTAAAGAACTTGGGGTGGATGTGATTTGGATAATGCCTCTCTATCCTATTGGCGTCGAGGGACGCAAGGGAACTCTTGGCTCATATTACGCCATCAAGGACTATTGCGATGTGAACCCTGAGTTCGGGACGCTCGCCGATTTTGATCATTTCTTGGAAGCCGCTCATAACCAAGGTTTTAAGATTATTCTTGACTGGGTAGCCAATCATACTTCTCCCGATCATCCATGGGTCACCGGAAAGGATCCTTCATGGTATGTCCGTGACGCGGAGGGAAAAACCATCGTTGAATATGACTGGACGGATATAGCCAAGTTGAACTATGCCAATAAAGACATGCGCTCTGAGATGGAGAAGAGCATGCGCTTCTGGTTTGATAGAGGCATTGACGGATTCCGCTGCGATGTCGCTTTCCAGGTTCCCCAGGACTTCTGGACAGATGTCTTCGCCAAGTTCAGGAACGACTATTCGAGGAGACTTTTCTTCCTTGCGGAAGGGGAGGAGCCGTGGCTCAACGAGGCTGGTTTCGACTGCACTTACGCATGGAGGCTCCATCATCTCTTAAATGACGTTGCCCAGGGTAAGTCGAACGCTGATAGCCTCCTGGCTTATGTCAAGTGGAATTCCGAGGAATATGGTGATTCTCACCGTCTTATGTTCACAACGAATCACGATGAGAACTCTTGGAACGGCACTGAGTTCGAGAGAATGGGGGATGCTTGGAAGGCTATGGCCGTCCTTTGCTGGACACTGCCTGGTTCCCAACCCCTGATCTACACCGGCCAGGAAGTCGGATATAACCATCGTTTCGAGTTCTTCGAGAAAGACCCGATGCCGGATTGGCATCACAATGCCGCGACAGATTTCTATGCCGGCTTGAATGCTGTCCGTCATGCTCATCCTGCCCTTTGGAGCGATAACCCTAATTTCGAGCTTATCTCGAAAACCGACACAAGTCTTTGTTTCAAAAGGACTTCCGGCGATGACCAGGTTACGGTCAGTGTCCTTCTCAAAACTCCATGGACCTGGTCTATCGAGACCGCTGATTCAAGGGTGGCGAGAGTTGAGCCTCCGTGCTGGTGGACAGGGATGAAGACCGATCTGCAGCTTATGGTCTATGGTGATGACATATCCTCTTGGAACGTCTCAATTGACGGGGATGGCCTCAAGGTGACGGATGTCCACAAAGCTGACAGCCCTAACTATCTCTTCGTTGATGTAGCGGTTAGCTCGTCTGCCAAGTCTGGAACTTACAACCTTGTATTCACCAAGGGAAACGATTCATTCAAAAGGCCTTATGAGATACTTACCAGAGAACCGGGCTCAGCTGAGAGGACCAGTTTCACTACATCGGATTTCATTTACCTGATCAATCCCGACCGTTTCGCCAACGCCGATCCAGGAAATGACAACACTGATGATACCTTTGAGAAGGCCAAGAGAGAGGAGCCTTTCGGTCGTCACGGGGGTGATCTTCAGGGAATTATCGACCATCTTGACTATATCGCCGACCTGGGCGCCACGGCCATTTGGTGTACGCCGCTCCTCATGGACAACCAGCACTGGGAGTCCTACCACGGCTACGCTTGTGGGGATTACTACCGTATCGACCCTCGTTTCGGCAGCAATGCCCAGTACAAGGAATATGTCCAAAAGGCCCATGAGAAGGGCATGAAGGTGATAATGGACATCGTTACCAACCACTGCGGTACCGACCATTGGTGGATGAGCGACCTGCCTTTCAAGGACTGGGTCCACCAGTTCCCCGAATATACCAACACCAACTACATCTTCCCTTCGGCGATGGATCCGAACGCCTCCGAGTACGACAGGAACCTCCTCGTGAGCGGTTGGTTCGTGCCGATGATGCCGGACATGAACCTCGACAATCCGTTCATGCTGAAGTATTTCCAGCAATGGGCGATCTGGTGGACGGAGTATTCAGGGCAGGACGGCCTCAGGGTTGACACCTATCCCTACAATGAGAAAGTCCCGATGAGCAAGTGGTGCGAGGCCGTCATCAATGAGTACCCGAACCTGAATATAGTTGGCGAGTGCTGGGACTCCAATTTCGACCAGCTGGCTTATTGGCAGGGCGGCAACAACAATGCTGACGGCTTTGACTCACATCTGCCGTCAATCATGGATTTCCCGCTCCAGGAGGCCATCAACGCCGCTCTGGCTGAAAACAATCCGGGTTGGAACCAGGGAATGTTCAGGGTCTATCACGCCCTGGCCCACGACGCCACCTATCATGATCTTTCCAAGATGATGATATTCCTTTCCAACCACGACCACTATCGTGTCGCTGACGCTTGGCATCAGGATCCTGACAAGATGAAGATCGGCTATACTCTCTTGGCGACCGTCCGTGGTATTCCTCAGCTGTTCTACGGCGACGAGATGATGTTCGCCACCGGAAAGAACTACAAGAGTGATGGGGAGTTACGTATGGATTTCCCTGGCGGATGGGAAGGCGACCCTGTCAACCTGTTTACCTCGGAAGGACGCACCGGAGTCGAGGCGGAGCTTCATGACTATGTCAAGACTCTCTTCCAGTGGCGTAAAGGTAAGGAAGTGATTCACAACGGTAAGACCCTTCACTTCATGTCCAGGGACAATACCTACGCCTATTTCAGGTATAACGACACAGACAAGGTCTTCGTCTATGTCAATAACTCTCCGGAGGAGAAAACGATTCCTTGGTCCCATTACGCCGAGATCACCTCCGGCCTCGGGGCCGGCACAAATGTCCTTACAGGCGAGAAGGTCACCATCACCGACGCCACCATCGTCCCGCCCAGCACAGCGATTGTTGTGGAATATTGACATCACTGGCTGAAGGAGCCTGTCACCACCAGGAACCACTGCCACCCTCGGCACGTTAAGAGGGGGGACCGTAGCGAAGCGAGCGGTGGGGCCGCGAAGCGGCGGTTATCGGTGGTGAC
>JAFROA010000238.1 GCA_017429885.1 Bacteroidales bacterium
ATATTCTTATGGATTTTCCAAATGGTTTTTAAAGAAGTTAACAGGTAAGTCATCTCATTGATTCATCGGTGAAGAGTTTCGTGTTTGATTAACATGCCGGTTTATATTCCTTTGTGTACTCGGTATCACGTCTGATTACAGAGAACATACGGTGAACGAGCTTTGCCCGAAGCACATTCAGGACACACAAGATGTGCTTACCTTCTTTGAGTTTACGTTGGTAGTAGTCCTTGTATTCCCCGGCTTTCATACGAGTAGCCACATTCACCGCGCTCATATGCAAGAGTGCCTTCATGGTCTGATTTGCCCGTTTGGATATCTTGGCTTTTGAGTGAACAGAGGTGCCGGAGTCATACTTGTATGGTGTGAGGCCCGCGAAGGAGCAGAACTGACGCGCGTTCCGGAAGCGCGTGAAGCCTCCGGTAATGGCGATCATGTTGATTGCGATGCGGTCGCCAACACCGTCAATGCTGACAAGAAGCTCCTTTTGGCGAGTCAATACCGGGTCGGCGTCGATAAGCGCTTCTATCTCGGCGTCGATGGACGCGATCTGTTCGTCGATAGACATGATCACTTTCTTCCAGCGGGAGTTCTTACGCTTGAAGTCGCCAGGAGCCATATACTTCTTCTGGTCAGTGAGTTGGGACTGATACCTTTTCCTGTCTACCAGAAGGAACTCGCGGTCCGCGAGGAGGCTCTTCATGGAGACCAACGCCGCATCCGGGATGGCATAGCGAACAGCCTTGTCGTTGTACCGGTAGGCATACTCGGCGATTCTGGCCGCATCAATGGCGTCATTCTTTCCGCGGGTAAGGCCCATGGAGTTCTTGATGCGGGTGGGATCATCCATCCAGAGGAAGATGTCCAGTTCCTGGCAGGCCACGGTCAAAGGGTAGATGTATCGGCCGGTGTACTCGGCGCAGACGAGGACCTCCTCCACAGATGCGCCAAGCGCTTTGAATGCCGCTTTGAAAGCCTTCTTGAGCGCTTTCACTTCATTGGAGCACTCTTCTTCGCGGACTATTTCGAGGCCGCTGCGATAGCAAAGATTGCACTTTTCCTTGCTGATGTCGATGCCGACATGGATTTTTTTCATAACTTGCATTGCTTTTTAAGCGGACAGTGGGCCGTCGATCCGTCACCTACAAACCTTATTGCTACTAAGGATATTCTTATTCAGGTCCTGGATCAACGGGCCGGGCGGGGCAAAAAATATAGACGGGTCCTACCCATTTGTTATAATTGAGAACCGCCCGGCTCCATTGTCCTTGGTTCAACTTTCTTTATCGGCATAAAATTACTACTTTTGTGGTTACAGGCCTTGGGCAGATAACCACTCTGCAAATCTAAGGTTTGTATTAAGCATGCGATCTCTCTTGTCATACATCTTATTATCGTTGGCGTTGCTCTTCGGGACAGCCGCCTGGGGTCAAAGTGACCGCTGGGACAGGGCATTGGACAGCTACCAGACCATCTGCGACAGGTGTATCTTGTTGAGAGAACAGTCATTAAGAGGCGAAGAAATCTCCCCGGAGGAGCTCCGGTCGCTGCTAGAGCAAGTCAGCTCACTAAGGACTTCACTCCAGAAAGGTTCCGGCAGCATGTCGAAAGCCCAGAAGGAGCGGTTCAAGAGGATCAGGGACCGCTATACAGAGGCTTTTTCCAAGCAAGGATACACGACTGACGGGCCGGTGCTCAAGGTCGCTAAACCCGCCATGGATCTGCCACGGGTGGAAAGCGGAAATAAGATTCTTCACTCCGCCTCCGGCTCCGCTCAGAATGACAATAGAAGCCTATCCCGTCATCTTGACAAACAATCTAGTCAGCCTGAAAAACCGAAGGATCTCTCACCCGGCCTGACCATTCTCGGAGCTTGGAGCCCCAAATCGCTCTCCTACGGTGCGATGGCGACCATAACAGGAAGGAGATTAGGCGCTTACATCAAGGGCCGTTCAAATTTCGAGGGTCAGATCACCGCCTCATATTCCTGCCTAAGCGATGGGACCTCAGGCGGAGCTCCAATCTGGACAACAGGCAAAGAAAGCCACACGGAATGGAGCCTTGGAGCCGGCGGAATAATCAGATTGTCAAATGCTTTCAGCCTCTATGCCGGCTCCGGCTACGGCCACTCCGAGACCCTATGGGAAGATGCCGCCGGCAAATGGGCCAAGGTCGACGACTACTCCGCCAAAGGAATATGCGCCGACGCAGGTATAATATTCAGTAAGAACCACTTCCAAGCCTCTATCGGCATCAGCACAATCACCTTCAAGAAGCCCGCCTTTGAACTCGGTCTGGGGATCTGGTTCTGATTTGCCCTACGGATTCCCAAAACCGCTTACCGGGCAAGGTCTAATTTTACATGGGGGACCTTGCCCGCTGAAAAAGCCCCTGAAAGCAATGGAACACCATTTCCCAAGGCAAGGTCAAGCCACTATTTTTAGACCTTGCCTAGCAGAAAGTCACCTGCTGTCACTAAAAAGTACTAATCTGGAAGGATGTCCAGAACATTCAGGCCGTCGGTCTTGGCGGCGACATAGGGAGGGGTCTGGGTGCCGTCGGAGCGGCGGACTGAGCTGATGAAAAGTGGAGCGCCAAGGATGAACTCAGAGGCCTCGAAACGATCTCCGGGACGGAGCTTGGCGTTCTCGGTTGACTCTACCTCAAAAGTAGTCCCACCAAGGAATCTCAAGTGTACCAGACGGTTAGGAGCCCAACCGATGAGAATGCCAGTCCCCTCTTCGAGAGAGGCCGCCTCAAGAGTCTTGGAGGTGAAGAATGAGGACACGACCGCACCGGAGTCCCTCAACTCTTTGCAGAACACCTTGAAATCCTTATGCCCGAGATAACGGCTGAGAGTGTCCATCGTCGCTATCCTCGGTGTGGAAGAATATGAGACATATCCCCAGAGCCGCTTGAGTGTGGACGCGGAGATGAGTTCCCCTATCTCCCGTTCAATGACAAAGGAAAGAAGTTCATAATCAGTCGTTGTGGAGAGGCGATGGCCGAATTTCTCCTCGACCTGGTGGAGAAGCTCGCCTAATTCAGGTATGAAAGGTGTTCCCATAAGTATCCGCGAAGATATTCTCTCATCCTGGTTCAATCAAGTCCACATTGGTTCAAACGAAGGGCGATCATTTGGACACAATCTTTGTGGCAGTAGGAATATGATCCTGGCTCCGTCCAAGCGTCACTCCCTTTATCCCAATGCCTTTCTTGACATATAGAGTCTGAAGCAAGTTGTTGCCGTCATCGTCATCCATCGGAGAGCAGAACAGGCCTGTTATGTCATCCCCGTTAGGTTCCTCAAAATGAGGGTTCTGACTAACATCAAGGGATGTTAGACGATTATTACCGCATATCATCCAGCGAAGCAAAGGACATGAGGAGACGTCCAACGCCACAAGGGCGTTCGAGGAACAATCAAGTTCCTGAAGAGCCCTGTTATTTGACAAGTCCAGAGCAGACAA
>JAFROA010000239.1 GCA_017429885.1 Bacteroidales bacterium
CTCTCCTATCACTCGCTTCCCGATCTATGCGAAAGATTGGTGAGAATCCTTAAGGCGGGGGAAGACCGGGAGTCGTTTGATAGCGAGACCCTTTACATCCAGTCTTTCATGGACTATGTCCAAGACCACGTGGCGACAAACGGCAACTCTCTCGATTCATTCCTGAGGTCTTGGGAGGACGGTGAGGATCCGAAAGTCAGCTCCCCATCAGACACCGGGGCGGTACGTGTGATGACCATCCATAAGTCCAAGGGTCTGGAATTCCCATATGTGATCCTGCCATATTCCGATAAAGTCGGCTTGTACAGGCCAGGCACCTCCTGGACGGTTCCGGATGTCGAAGGCACCGCTTTGGAAAAAATGGGCAAAGCCGCATTTGACGTGTCGCTGTCTTCCAAGAGCGAGGGGACATTGTTCGAGGAGGATTACCAGAAAGACCGTCTACTCCAGTATATAGACAACATAAACTTGTATTATGTTGCCCTCACCAGGGCCTCGAAAGGAATGACAATCATTTCTGACATAGGTTGTTCCGCAGAGAGAAGCATGGCTGGGATCCTTATGGAATACCTTAAGAGCCAAGATCCTCAATCGGGATCTCCATTAGTGTTCCGCAAAGGGGAAATATACGATTTCACCAAGTTGGACAGATCGGAATCCCTCGTCTCCGCCAGGGTCTCGGACTACCCGTCCTTCCCTCTTAACCCCGAGACATCAACAGAAGAAGGTGAAAGAAGTCGATTGAGGGTATCTTCCGAGGCTTTGGACTTTTTCACGGAAGAAGGATCCGCGGCTTCTTTGGCCAGGCACAACGGGACGGTTCTCCATGACATCCTCTCTAGAGTGAGGATTCCCTCTGACCTCGATTCCTCAGTACATCAAGCGGTCATCGCGGGAGACCTTGAGGCGTCCAGGGAAAAAGAGGTGGAGGATTTACTGGCAAACAGGATCGCCGGTCACCCGGACTGGTTCCCTGAAAAAGGAGCCAAGATTCTGAATGAGACCTCTTTGATAGACTCAGACGGACGGGAATGGAGGCCAGACAGGGTTGTGTTCAAGGATGGAACCGTGACAATTATCGACTATAAGTTCGGGCAGAAAGACCCCGGATACCGCTCGCAAGTGGCGAGATATGCCGCCATCTATCGCAGACTCGGTTTCGGGAAGGTCAATGCCTTTCTTTGGTATGTTCCTTCAGACGAAGTTGAGTGACTTTTTGTATATTTGAAGGTCAGGAGAACTAATATGGAAAATAACGAAAAGAAATTATACCCTTTTAAATTCCTCGAGGACAGCTCGCAAACCGCTTGGGGCACTGTAAGCTACCATATTGCCGATCTCGGATCCGTGGATTCAATGATCGCCGAGGGATGGTTTGGCGGCAACTCCCTGAGCGAGCTGATGGGGACTTATCTGGAGCGTGTGGTTGGAGACGACTCGTTTGAGTACTACGGTCTCCAATTTCCCATTTTGGTGAAGGTCATAAAGACCACGGGGTGGCAGCCGCTTCAAGTGAACGTGCCTGACGAGATCGCCGAGGAGCGTTACGACTCTCTCGGAAAGACATCGCTTTGGTATATTCAAGAGGCATCACCGGAAGCCACAATGTATCTCGGCTTGAAGAGGGATGTGGACGCCGGGGATTTTTACCGGAGAAGCCAGGAAGGCTCGCTTAAGGACATCCTTAATGAGACGCGTCCCAAGGTTGGCGATATGATTCCCATCAGGCCAGGAACTGTGTTCGCCGCTGGTCCTGGATTGACTATCGTGGAGATCGGAGAGTGCTCAGAGCTCACCTTAGGCATCCACAACTGGGGAATTGAGCTACCTGACGGTGATGATCTCCTTCTCGAGGAGGCTTTTGACTTGATTGATTTCAAGCGCTTCTCCCCTGCCCCTCCATCCGGAGATGACGGGTTCAAAGTCACCAGGATGGAACTGGTGAACCCGCTTCATATATTCAGTGAGCAGCCAGGGGATTTCGCCATCTATCACTGCGTCTCCGGCGAGGCGGTAATACAACCTGGCCCGGGAGCGGATGCGTTCAGTCCTGTTGACATTAAGGCTGGGCACACAATCCTAGTTCCTTCGGAAGTCAATGATTTCCTGCTACTTCCGACTAGAGAAGACACGGTCCTGCTTGAGGCTGTAACTCAAAAGCGGAACGTCCCGGACTCATATACAGGCTCTTCCGATCAGCCTGACGCACCTGACCCTCATGTTAGAATTTGGAATTGACACCATGGCTGAATCTGACAGGATAGACAAAGTCCTCTGGGCTCTCAGGATCTATAAGACCAGGACAGAGGCGACAGAGGCCTGCAAAGGCGGCAAAATCAAGATAGACGGCTCCAACGTTAAGCCGTCCAGACTGGTGAAACCAGGCGAGACAATCAGCGTTCACAAGGGGATCATCCAATATTCGTATAGACTGAGGCAGATTCCTC
>JAFROA010000240.1 GCA_017429885.1 Bacteroidales bacterium
ATCATTACCAGAACTGCCTGATAATCAATAGGTGGAGCCCCACTAGCTGATATTCAGCATGTTACAAAAACAAGGTATTCTTTTGCATTTGCTAATATAAACAACCAGCAACTCCGTACTGTGTGGCGGATACGGGATCACTACAAAGCAGGGAAACACCTCCGAAATTAGCTATGTGGCGTTCGAGCCTTCCAGACTACACTGTTTTAATGTATTGATTAATTGGCGGATACGTAAAACGACTCTGGAAGGCCCAAGAGATAAAGGAATGGCCGTCCAGGACTGGCTTCGGCCCCCGGTCATCGTCGAGGCCGTCGCCGCTATTGTCCTTGCCGACTTACTTCGCTGTCAGGATACAGTCCTTCCCTGGCTTTAAGGAAATCTTTGTCAGATAATAGTTTCCGGATCTCTTAGAGCTGGCGCTAGCACCTTTGACCTTGACTGGTACAGAGGTGCGGATGGTGAAACTCTTCGCTTTGCTTAGATTCTTCGCTTCACTCAGGATGACAGAAGAGTTGGAGGGGGAGTAGTTCAGGGTGGCTGACTTAAGCTTTCCACCTGACCAACTCATGCTGACTCCGACAGCGCCTCTAGCCCTCAAGCCTTCCACCGAGCCTTCTGCCCATGCTGTAGGAAGAGCCGGAAGTAGATGAATCTCACCGTTTTGGCTTTGAAGGAGCATCTCTCCGATTCCGGCAATACTCCCGAAATTACCATCGATTTGGAACGGCGGATGAGTGTCCCAAAGGTTAGGCAGTGTTGATTTGCTGAGAAGCTCCCTGTACATCTTATAGGCGTGGTCTCCATCCAGAAGTCTGGACCAGAAGCAGATCTTCCATGCCTTGCTCCAACCGGTGCCACCATCTCCTCTTCTCTCAAGGGTCTTTATAGCCGCATTGGCAAGATCGGGTGTCTTTAACGGGGATATCTCGTGACCCGGATGCAATCCGAACAGATGGGAGACGTGGCGATGCTGAGGCTCAGCGTCTTGCCAGTCTTTATACCACTCTACAAGATTCCCGGCGGCACCGACCTGAAGCGGGTGAAGGTTGTCGCAGTAGTGAATCCATTTCTTTCTGAGATCGGGATCAAGCCCCAGTTTCTCACTTGCCTCAATCACGTCAGTGAACAGTTCCCAGCAAATCTCCAAATCCATTCCGGACCCGATGGTGACTTGGCCGTGGTTGCCCTTGTCGTCGATAAATACATTCTCGGGAGAGGTTGAGGGAGAGGTTATATATTCCCCGTCCTTCTCGATGAGCCAGTCCATCAGGAACTCGGCGGAACCTTTAAGCAGGGGATAGGCGGTCTGGGCAAGGAATTCCGTGTCTCCTGTAAAAAGATAGTGCTCGTAGAGATGGGTGCAAAGCCATGGACCAGCCATCACATAATTGGCCCATGAAGGGCTTCCGGCCTTGTCTCCGACGGGGTTTGCGGCGCACCAGATGTCACTGTTATGGTGGACTGTCCAGCCCTTCATCCCGTACATGTTCTTCACCACCTCATATCCGGCTACAGAGCAGTTTTTAATGAATTCCATGAGAGGCAGGGCACATTGGCTCAACCCCAGGGGCTCAGCCGGCCAGTAATTCATCTGAACGTTGATGTTGGTGTGGAGGTCGCTGCCCCAGGCTGGGTGACGATCCTTGCACCATATTCCCTGAAGATTGCAGGGCACTTCGCTGTCCTTGCGAGAGGATGATATGAGGAGATAACGACCGAACTGGAAATATAAAGTCTCAAGATAGAGATCCTCCGCTCCTGCCGCATAGGCTTTCAGACGTTCGTCTGTGGTGAGGCCATCGAGAGCCGGAGCAGCCGTCGGGCTTAGGCCGTACTCAGCCGCAGCGGAGCGAGGATGGATGCGGCCGGGCCCGGACGGCTGGCCGGCTTCAACGTTGGGGCCTAAGTTAAGCTTAACGGAACAAAAGAGCTTCTGATAATCAGCCACATGAGCGTCACGAAGCTCGTCGAGAGACTTATTTTCAGCGGCATTGATGAAAGACTTCGCAAGTGCGTTCTCATCCCTTCCCTCGATGTCGGGACGCTTGTCAAAGCCGTTGAAACTGGTAGCGGCAGAGACCAGAATCACCACGTCGCTTGCACCGCTGACATGGATGAAAGGAGTGGTGTATACTTGGCCGTCGCATTTCACTACCTTGACCCTGAACTGATAGCGCATACCCCTTTCCCCGTTAGGGCCGACTTGCCATTGTGAAAATGGCTCCTGCCATTTGGTGTCCTGGAAATATCCAACCTGCCCCTTGACCACATATTCATTGGAAGATACGCTCTCAATCGAGCTGCCGTCCCACATTGTGGCACCGTCGAGGTCAAATTCCAGTTTCCCCTTCTCGGAGGATGTGAGATGGATCACCATCACCCGGTCCGGATGCGAGATGAACATCTCTCGGGAGTATTCCACACCGTCATTAACAAAGCATGTCTTGGTGATGGCGTTGTCCAGGTCGAGAGTGCGGCAATAATTCTCGATAACCGCTTTCTTGTTCTCGGGAAGGGCTGCATTATTGCCATGATAGTCAAACACCAAGACATCCTGGTCAAAATCCTGCCTCAGATGCAGGGTTCCCATCGGGAGATAGGAATTGATGTATTTCCCTTGTAATCCCTTGACCTTCTCTTCGGCGGCTTTCCATTCCTCTTTGTCCAATAGAGCCCTCACCTCCGCGAGAAGCTCTGGGCCTCCTTTGGGAACCGGATTGTTGTCGGGATTGGCACAGCCACCCCACAAGGAGCCTTCATTGAGCCAGATAAGGTCATCGGCGACCCCTCCGGACACAGTGGCTCCGAGGTGGCCATTTCCTATCGGCAAGGCCTCCTCAAACCTGGTCGCGGGTTTATCATATCTAAGAACCAGCCCCTGAGCCGAGGCGCATAAACCGGTAAGGATTCCGGCCAAGACAAAAAGCAATCTTCTCATATCTGTCGTTATTAAAGGTTCCTTACAAGATCGAACCAGACTGATGGTGTTTTGATGTCGCCTTTTGACCAACAGGAACCGACTCTATATGAGATGGTTCCGCCGGAAGGAATCTCTTTTATGAGAAGGGCGTGATCAAGCTTCTCTGAGAAGACGACAGAATCGGCGTCCGGCAAGACGACGGCCACTCCGATGAATCCGTCCTCTGGTTCGACACTCTGGTCAGACGCTCTCTCCCAAATTGCTATCCGGTCACTTGCCTCAAGTTGATCATGGACAGTATTCTGCTCCCCATGCAGTTTGAATCCGACGGCGATGGGCATTGTCTTGTCTCCAGGGAAAGAGTAGGTGTCCTCAACATCTATAAAATAAGAGTCCGCCTTGACGGTTATTTTCTTCTTGAGGCTGACACCGATATAATCTCCTACTGTCCAGGCTGGATATTCAAGAGTGAATACTACCTTATCAGGAGAATTCTCGAGAATTTCCCATGAGCGATAGTTTGTCTCCGGCCAACAAAGAGCTCCACCGATAAACGGAACCGAGGCGCCTCCACCAAGGCTCACGGCCACCTTGTAGCAGTCTTTTCCGCCATGGTCTTTATGGTAATATGAGCCATCTTCCAAGGCTTTCGCATACCATTCGTCAGCGACAAGTTTTCCGGGGAGCTTGACCCATATATCCAGACCAGGGGAGGTGGGGTTGCCCTCAAGAGCCTTGCCGTAGAAGCGCCCGGCGATCAGGTTATTCTCGAACACGAAGTCGTCAGCCCTCTCCGGGACGGTACGTGCCATGACTTTGGGTTCAACGGTCTTTCGACAGCCAGTCAACGCCATTGCGGCGAGAACGGCCATAAGAATATATTGTCTCATTATCTCAAGTCCTTAGTGGCGCACCAATCCATGTCGTTGTAGTTGTCATTCTCACCGCACATTCCCCAGATGAATGTGTAGTTGCGGGTGGCGCAAGCGGAGTGGATGCTCCATTGGGGCGAGATGACGGCCTGCTCATTGGCCATCCAGATGTGACGGGTCTCCTGCGGCTCTCCCATGAAGTGGCAGACGGCCGCATCCTCGGGAAGATCGAAATAGAAATAGACCTCCATACGGCGGTCATGGGTGTGCGCAGGCATTGTGTTCCAAGTACTTCCTGGAGCAAGTTCAGTCATTCCCATCTGAAGCTGGCAGCAAGGCACGACTTCTTTAACGAGCAAACGGTTGATTGTTCTCTCGTTGGACTCTTCAAGGCTTCCGAGGTGCATGACGACGGCGTCTTTCTTGGTCACTTTCTTGACCCCGGTCTCCCGGTGTGCTGTAGCTGAGCAGAAATAGAAATGAGCCGGCTTGGCCGCGTCGTCACTCTTGAAAGTGACATGGCGGTCGCCACGGCCAACATAAAGAGCTTCCTTGTAGTCGAGGTGATATTCATCCTCTCCCACTTTCACCGTACCGGCGCCACCGACGTTAATTATGCCCAGTTCCCTGCGTTGGGTGAAGTAATCAGCCCTCAATATCTCGGGAGCTGAGAGGAGAAGCTCCTCCTGGACCGGAACAGATCCTCCCGTGATGATACGGTCGAACATTGAATAGACCATATTGATCTCGTCAGGAGCCATGATCCTCTCTACCAGATATTCTTTACGGATACGCTCGGTGTCGTAATGCTTGGCGTCGAGATTGCTCGAGGCCTGGCGAACCTCACAATTCAGTTTCATATTCAATTATTTTGGCTGTTTACCGATATATGCCAAGATACCACCATCCACATAAAGAATGTGACCGTTGACAGCGTCCGAGGCGTGGGATGCGAGGAATACCGCCGGCCCTCCCAGCTCAGAAGGATCCAACCAGCGTCCGGCAGGTGTCTTCGCGCAGATGAATGAATCGAACGGATGGCGACTTCCATCCGGCTGCTTCTCCCTCAAGGGAGCTGTCTGTGGAGTGGCGATGTAGCCGGGGCCAATCCCGTTGCATTGGATGTTATACTCACCGTATTCCGAGCAGATGTTTCTCGTCAACATTTTGAGACCGCCTTTCGCCGCCGCATACGCCGAAACCGTCTCACGGCCAAGCTCGGACATCATCGAGCAGATGTTGATGATCTTCCCTTCACGGCGGGCCATCATCTCGGGCAGGACAGCGGAAGAGACAATGAAAGGCGCCACAAGGTCCACATCTATCACTTGCTGGAACTCTTTTCGCTCCATCTCATGCATAGGGATACGCTTGATGATACCGGCGTTGTTGACAAGAATATCAATCTGGCCGACCTCTTCGTGGATCCTTTCCACAAGGGCCTTCACGGCGACCTCGTCAGTGACATCGCAAACATAACCATGCACGTTTTCTATGCCCGCTTCACGGTAATTATTCAGGCCACGTTCCAAAGCCTCGTTGTTTATATCATTGAATACTATGTTCTTGACACCTGCGGCGACAAAAGCCTTCGCGATGTTGAATCCAATGCCATAAGACGCTCCGGTAATCCAGGCGTTCTTTCCTTCCAATGAGAATAAGTTATTCATATTAATACTTTTTGATGTTAATTGCGAATTTACGAACGTTCTTGCGATATAAAAAGGTTTAATCCAGCGTTTTCAGCTCAATTATTATCTCAGCCCTGTCTTTGAACGGGACGTCGCAATGAATCATTGTTATGCCCTCAAGCCCTTTCTCATACTGGGTGAAAGGTTTGGCCGGCTCTGTCGTGAATGTCGCTTCTGAGGGTGTCAGAATCCTCAAAACAAAACGCTTACCGTTTTTTGACAGGACAGCCTCAGATCCTTTTACCGCCACATCCGCATATGTCGCTCCGATCCAGCGAAGGTCATGTTTTCCTTTGGCTTCCACTTTATCGGTGACAAGAAGCGATGTGTCAGAGGTCAAAGTGAAACGGCGCGTGACACTCTGGGCGCAAGGATATAAGCTGGTCATTTCAAAGACGGCCCCAGGAGTCTCAGAATCAAGATCTTCCTCGCAGAAGTGAGCGGTTCCCCTTGAATGCTGGCATTTCCCATCGATACTGATAGTGTTGTGGGAGAGGCTGCTCTCACGGAAATATCCCCATCTCGGAGCGTCAGGAGCATAAGTGAAGAAACTTGGAATGCTATAGGAGTCGCATCCTAGCTCATCAAGCCAACGTTCTCCTTCTGACTCAATGACAAATGAGCCGCCATCTGCCTGCTGATGGGCCATATCCGGATCTCCGCCCTTTGCTAACACATGTATAGACTTGGGGTTATCTTGGCTTCCGCGTAACACGAGGATGTCATTCACATTGTGGAAAGTCTTGATACGAGGCTTGGGAGCATCATTGTCAAAAGGCGTGTCATCATACCAGGCGAGCGATAGCGGAAAATGCCATGCGGGAAGCTTATCATTGGCAAGAGCCTTGTCCAACTGTCCCCTGTACCACCATGCCACCTCGGGTAGATTGAATTTCTGGCTAAAGTAAAAGAACAGTGGAGAAGTCGATGCTTTATCTCCGCCGCTATCAGCGAAGTTGAATACTCTTCCTGAAGGGCTGACACAATCCACATAGTATTGTGCTGTCTTGCTTATTCCTGGCAGTTCGGCAACCCCGCCGGTGTTTCCAAAATTGTCATCCAGCGCTTTCAGAACCATCGCGAGGTAGATATTTGTGTATTCGTAATACCCCGGCCCTTCATAACAAACCCCATCCGGGTCGAAATGCTTTAGGCAGTTAGGCATGTATTTTTCAGCGTTTTTCACTACCGTGGAGGCTTCTTCAGGGTAATAATCTGCCAACGCGAGGGCGCCTAGCACCATGCCGGTGTTACACACTACATTCCAGTTGGTCTCCCTTTTGGCCCAGCTCCCGACTTCATCACCAGTCTTATACTCGTTGAGGACCAGTGTTATGGCTTTGTTGTAAATAGCGTCGCGAACAGCCTGCCTGGTCTCTTCAGATAGAACCTCATAACACCAGTCATATGCGACGGCGACAGCTGTGGTCATCTCGGCGACGTCAAGATAGTGTTCCGGATGCCAATTCTCGAAAGAGCAAAGATAATTCAGGGACTCTTCTATCTCGTCTGAATACTTGTTATCTCCTGTCTGGCGGAAGGCGATTCCAAGAGCGAACAAGCGATTGACCCAAGAGCGAGAAAATGAAAGATTCACTTTGTCGGATGTCAGTATGTCTCCAGCCACAATCTCGTCAGCTTGGGCCACAAGGGCTTCCTGCAATTTAAGAAGCTGTGGAGTGGTCTTGAGAAGTTTATTGACCTTTGATTGATCCGCCTTTGTATAAAGCAGGCGAGGATGATTTGGTAGGACAGTACCGTCAACAACGGCCTTGGTCTGAGTCTGGCAAGACACCAATGTCGCCAGAAACACAGCAAAAGCTAATAACTTCTTCATGATCAGATTCTTTATTTATAGAGCGGATATTTGGCTATCCATCCACTCCAAGTGTTTCACATAATTGTTTTTCATTGTGGCCACGGCATCGTCAAAGGACAGTTCCTCGTCTTTGTTGACGGTGGTGGTTATCGCCCATTTTGTTTTGTCCTTGTCGACAGAGACCTTGATTTTTTGAGCGGTCTTGTCTATGAATCCAGTGACTGAAAGGAAAGAAGCCTTGCTTTCCGTCCATTTTTCCTTGACTCTTTTCACAAAAGAAGGATCTTGGAACATATACTTGTAAAACAAGGCTTCCTTTATACGAAAAATTGTCACTTCACCACCACTGCGGAAGGTCCCCCAATCGAAGTCCCACACTGGACCGGCCTTGAGTTTTCCTCCTTTGTCCCGGTACATGTAACTGCTTTTAGGGTGTTTTGGCTCACCGCACTGGACAAGTTCATAAACGAACCACCAGTCGATGAAGGAATCCATATCCACAAGATTCTGCCAGCCGTTATTCTCTCTATCATCAGACACAAGCAGGGCCTCAATCTCATTGAATTCTGACGCGATCTCAGCTGCCCTTTCCTCTGTCATGTCATCTCCCTTCCAATCCTTGATCATGACAGGAAGGTCCAGGGAGTCGGACCGGAATTTGAATTCCTCGTCGTAATTTGTGTCAAGCTCAAGAATATATCCACCCTTATTAAGATTCAAACAGTTTTTGTCTATCTTTATGTGTTCGCAAAGGTAGTAATTACCTTGTCTGACGTTGTTGAGATACAGTTCGACAAATTCTCCATGCGGGGTCCATTCCAGGCTCTTTGTCTTATGCGCCACCTCAAAACTCACGGCATTACGCATGTCTGTCCTGTCAATGTAATTGGCAAGAAGATCCCATCTTTTATCAGCGGGCATTCCAAGCAAGGAGGCATCCTCGTCTAACTTCAAAGCATAGGGTTTCTTAGGATATTTCCATGTGGAATTGCCCCGACCCTTGATTTTGGTCGTTCCAAGTTTTGTCTCACGGCCATCGGCAAAAACCAGACTTATTGTCGCACCCTCCATCCACTCTTCCTTGCTGGTTATCGCCGCATTGCCTGGCGTGTTGATGCACAGGTGCGGCAAACCGCTATCTTCCTCCTCCACTCTCGCTGGATGTGCGAAGGGGTTTTCTTCCTCCTTCTTG
>JAFROA010000241.1 GCA_017429885.1 Bacteroidales bacterium
AAGACCGCCACCTGCTCCGTGACCGTCTCTACCGTAGCCTTGGCCAAGATCACGGTCTCTCCGGCCGAAAAAGAGGTCACAATCGGCACGCCGGTCACACTCTCCGTTCAATACACGCCTGAAAACGCCTCGGACAAGAGGGTGACATGGAAGAGCTCCGACGAGGCCACCGCTAAAGTCTCAAGTAGTGGCATAGTCGAAGGTCTAAAGGAGGGAACAGCCACTATCACAGCGACTTCCGAGGATGGAGGATTTAGCGCCACCTGTAAGGTCAATGTCACTTCACTCATGAAGGCAGGCGTTTATTGGCTACAGGATGACATGATCCACAAGGATGGGAAAAGCTTAGGCATCAAAACCTATATTAATCCCTGCATCGACTTGGATGGCGCTGTCTATTATCATTCTGACGATAACGTCCACGTCCACGGTGTTCCTTCATACAAATGCGACATCCAATCGAGCTGGGATAACACCGCGGCGGGAGGAGGTTATTTCTTTGTCGACAACAGGGATGCGAATAGTACCTCTCTGTCGATTTTGAAGATCGATCCGAAAAAGAGAACCACCAAGAAGATAATAATATCTGAAAGCACTCAAAAGGGCGCTATCTGGGTCTATGACATGGCAGCCGACTCCAAAGGTAACCTGTACGTGGCCGGAGAAACAAGAAAGGACGAAAGCACCACCCTCGCGACTCTCTGGAAAGTTGACGCCAGCGATAAAGTCACGACAACCTATTATTCTGACGGCACCGGTTTCATCAAGAACGGCCCAGCTGTCGACGCCGTGGCGGTAAACAAGAACGGTGATGTCTTCTGCCTTGTATTCGAGGGAGGGTACAATTCAAAATATGCTTATGAGATAAATCTTTACAAGAACGGCACGAAGCAATATATGGTAACCAATAATTGCAGCAGGACCTCAACTTATAAGTGTGATATCGCCGTCAACGGGAATGACGTGTATATGGCAATCTGCGAATATGACGGCGACAAGAGCTCGTGTGTGAAAGTCTACAAGAACAAGAATGTGATCTACACCCTAAAAGATGATGATCTAACCTATGCCGGTAATATCGCTGTCACATCAAAGGGCGATGTCTATTGTGACAGTCGTTACTCAACTAGCTCCGAAAAACACACTATTTGGAAAAACGGGGAGAAAGCCTTCTCAGTCAATAATAACATCACTTTTAATAGCTTTTTCGTCAAAGAATAGACACCTCCCGGGTTAAGCAGTGTGAGAAGTCTCCCAGCGGCAAAGAACAACAAGGAGACGCTTTCGCATTGACAATCAGCGGATTAAACAAAATGCCACCACTGAAATCAGTGGTGGCATTTTGCCTAAGTTATTGATATTCAGAAGACCTCTGTCTCCGATAAACTACAGGTTGGGATTCTCCTTGCCCCAGTCAGCGATCGCAGGGACGATCCCGAGGGAGATGATCTCGTCACGCATCTTGCAGAGGTGCTCGTAGGAAGCGTCGAGAGCGGCCATTTCCTCAGCTGTACCCTCAGGATTGGTGAAGTGGCAGCCGGTGGCGTCGATGACGGTCGGCATGGCCATCATGACATTCTGGTACTTCTCGTTGTTCACATAGGTTCCGGCCGGCCAGGTGTAAGGCTCTCCACCCATCGCAGCCTCAATCATCTTGACGGCACAGTAAGCCGGGCTCTGGAATGAGCTGCGGCCACGGAGCTTGATGATATTGCTTCCACCCTGAATGGTGTTGTGCTTGATCTCAGCGAAACGCTCCTCGGAAAGACCCATCTCGGCGAGGGGCTTGCCATCAATCTTGACCTGTGATGCGAACACTGCCATGGCCTCTCCATGACCACCGTAAGTGTGGGCGCCGGTCACTTTGCACTGCTGGACACCGAACTCCTTGGCGAGGGCCTCTTGCAGACGGGTGCTGTCGAGGGCGGCAAGGGAGGTGAGCTTCTCGGGCTTCAGACCGGAACGGATAAGAGCTGTGAGGGCGGTGACATCAGCCGGGTTGAATATGACCACGACAAACTTCACATCCGGGCAGTACTTTTCGATGTTCTCTCCAAACTCAGCCGCGATCTTGCAGTTGCCTTTGAGAAGATCCTCACGGGTCATTCCCTCCTTACGGGGAGCTCCACCGGAAGAGATGATGTACTTGGCATCCTTGAAGGCGACGGCGGGATCAACGGTGGC
>JAFROA010000242.1 GCA_017429885.1 Bacteroidales bacterium
TGGCGGGCAAGACCCTCAACTTCACCGGTAAGGTTATCGCCGTCCGCGACGCGAGCGAGAAGGAACTCCAGAAGGGACACCCCTGCAAGCACCACGGTGACGGCGATTGCTGCCACCACGGAGACTGCCATAAGGACTAGATTATTTGTAATCCACGAAAACAGGAATATGGTCGGAAGCTATTCCGGGATCTCCATTGAAGAGATAACGGGTGGCTTCCGACATTGTTACTGTCGCCTTCCCGGCCCCGGTATAGAGCATGACGAAATCAATACACTTTTTAAGGTTTTAGTTGAAAATAGGATTAATTATGTGGGAAAAACTAATTGCCGGCGTTGTCCAAGACATGGATGTGGGTCACGACCTTCCTCTCTTTGTCATGCTTGAAAGTGTTTGAGCCGGAGGGATAATTCACCACATTGGTCTTCTCAGAGCCTAGGCCCTTGACACACATAGTGGTCGAGCCACCGCCATCAAGATTCATAGCCTGCTGGGGATGGAAGTGATTCTCTATAAAGGATGTAAGCTCAAAGGCGTTCATACCTTCAGCGATTCCGGGCCTGCGCCCGTCCACGACTATCAGAATGAGGTGATTATCTTCTGTCGTGGCGACCGCCGTCCTGGGATGACGCACACCCTGGTGGCGGATAGGATCCTCATAATTGAGTTTGCCGACCTGCTCATCTGAGAGACTTGTGGCAGCGAAGTATTTCCCGACCGGGATATATCCGTCAATGAGCATCGGGGAGCATCCGAAAACATTCGGATAGCTGATGGATGAGAAAACCTCCCTACGCTCCTGCAGAGTCATATCCTTGCCCGTGTACTCTATTTTGACATTCCTTCCGTCAGTGCTGATCGAGCAGTCAGTCTTCCACTGCGCGGGAGTACCGTTGACCGGCACGACATCACTGTCAATGTTGTTGTAGGTTTTTCCGTCCACCTTGATAAATGACGACACTCTCTCATAGGTGGCGTTGATTGTGGCGACGGCCCCGGCCTTCTTGAAAGCGTCAGAAGTGGCCATCCGGCCTTCTTCAAGACCGAACTTGACTGAGTAGCGGGGGTTGTTCATATCCACATCCACCGCATAGACAAGCTGATGAACGCCAGAGATCGGTTCCACACCGCTGTAACGCTTATACACAAGACCATCCTGGACATTCTCGACCTGCCATCCTCCCCTGTTGAAGTCAGGGCGTCTATCTATTGATTCCATATAATGGGCACGAAGGTCGGACCAGTGATAGAACGGCCACCTATCGGTATTCACTCCCGCTATCCGGCATTCGTTCTCATTAAGAAGAACCTTGACCAGGATGTCCTTGGAGCCCTTTTTCTTGAAAAAGACCATCTGGATATTAGCGCCCATGGGGCAGGCGTTCTCCAGCATCCAATGTGACTCGAGGTTATCCGTGTCCGCGACAGGAGTGCAGCAACCCTCGATGTCCATCTCAACCGCCAACGGGGCAATCTGCGTGTCGTGGCCGTACCTCAACGTGGCCTTGTACTCTCCACCCGCTAGAGCCTTGTCAGCGTGTTCTATCATGTGCCTAAGAATCACGGACGCCTCGTTGCGGACAATATCCTCAAATTCCTCGGAAGGACCTATGGAGAAGTACTCCCTCAGGTTATTCGCCTTCCAAGTGCTATAGAAATCATTGTAGGTGAAATACTTGTATAAGTCAACCCCCAATTCGTCATTCAAAGCGTTGTCGATGGTGAGTTCCCAAAGCCACCTCACCATCCGTTTCCGAGTCACCGGATCAAGATACTTGTTCTTGTCCGCCCCTCTGTAAGTGAAAATCTTGTCGAGCAGGGCCTCGCCCGCCTCTTCGTCAATCAACTTGTCGCTGAGCATGCGGCCATATTCGTGGGAAGCAGCCGAGACAGGATAGGAATTGAACACCTCAGACTGGATCTTAGTGCCACAATGGCGGTCGTACCTGACCTTGGGATTCTTGGCTGTGATGGCGTCAAGGCTGTACGCCATACTCATTATACACCTCTGAATCGTGGATGTGTAAACATCAATCTTGCAATCGTTTCCTGTGAATATCTCAGGATAGCGGGCTATGGTTCTCTCCATAATGTGGCGATGCTCCCTACCACCCCTTGGAAGAAGCATTCCAAGATTGCCATCAGCGTCAGCGGCTATCTTCCGCACGTCTTCCAGCAAGGCTTTGCCAGTCTCGGTTAAAGATCCTGCCCTGCCGGCGGCCTCAAGGACCTCCAAAGGCTTGGTGTAGGTGTCACCGGAGATAAGGTAACGGCTCCCATGCCTCGCGAAATTGGCAAGATATACAGGTTTATAACCAGCCGGAGCCTTCGTGTAAGGAGTCTCCACATCTGGATAAGGCTTGTAAGACCAAGAAAGTGAACGGACGTCCTGACCATATAATGAAGAATACAATATGATCAAGCAAGCCAGAAAGGACAGGATTCTTTTGCTCATAGCTATCGTTTTGTCCACAAGTTAGTCATTATTCTGAATAGAAGAAAGTTTTTTTCTTATTTTCGCGTAAGATGAGAACCGCGGTAGTCATACTCAACTGGAATACGAAAGAGTTCCTGGAAAAGTTCCTTCCGGGTCTCGCCGCAAGCATGCCGGAAGGCGCGAAGGTCATCGTGGCAGACAATGGATCAACTGACGGATCAGTTGAGGTGATGGCTGAAAAATTCCATGATATCAAGCTCTTATGTCTCGATAAAAACTACGGCTTCACCGGAGGGTACAATCGGGCTTTCAAAGCCCTTGCTGAGATGCCGGAAGCCAGCGACCTGGAGTATTTTGTTCTGATCAATTCCGACATTGAGGTTCCAGACGGATGGCTGGAGCCCCTCGTGGGCTGGATGGATTCCCATCCGGACTGCGCCGCCTGCGCCCCGAAACTCCATTCATGGCAAGACAAGGACAGCTTCGAGTATGCGGGAGCCGCCGGAGGCTTGCTGGACAAGTTCGGCTACCCTTTCTGCCGTGGGCGCGTCCTTAAACGCTTGGAGAAAGACCATGGGCAGTATGACACACCTTCGAAGGTTTTTTGGGCCACAGGGGCATGTCTTATGGTCCGAGCGAGTGATTATGGGAATATGGGCGGTCTGGACGAGAGATTCTTCGCTCACATGGAGGAAATCGACCTTTGCTGGAGACTTCAGCTGGAAGGCAAATCCATATTCGTGGTCCCGGAATCCGTTGTATACCACGTCGGAGGCGGCACCCTTCCCAATGACTCCCCGTGGAAGCTCAAGCTCAACTACCGCAATAACCTCCTGATGCTCGGTAACAACCTCGCCAAGACATACGCATTGAAAGAAACTCCTCAAAAAGCTCTAAGAAAAGCCAGGAGGACGATATTCCTGAGGAAATGCCTTGACGGATGCTCAGCCATTGTCTACCTGCTCACGGGAAGCCTGGCTCGCTTCAAGGCTGTGATCGAGGCCCATAAAGAGTACAGGCAAATGGTTTCTGGCACGGAAATAGTTGATATACAAGAATATCTCGAATCTCACAAAGGCATCACCCCTCCGGTATTGTTCCCTAGGTGGATAGTGTTTTTGGCGATGATGAAAGGAAATGGTATATTTGCTTACTTAAGAAAAAAGATATGAAGATCGTCATCCAAGGAGCCGGGGAGATCGGATCTCACCTCGCCAAAATGCTGAGCAAGGAGGCGAACGACATCACGATCATAGATGACAACCCGCAAAGGCTCCAGAATATCACCGCGATAGCGGACGTGATCGCCATCGAGGGCCATCCATCTTCCCTGAAGGTCATGCGGGAAGCTGAGGTCCAGGACGCCGACCTGTTCATATCCGTCGTCCCATTCGTGCCTCAGGATGTCAACATCGTGAGCGCGTTGCTCGCGAAGAACCTCGGAGCAAAGAAAGTCACAGCCAGGATCGACGACCATGATTTTCTTTCTCCTGAGAACAAGCTCCTGTTCAAACAGATGGGGATAGAATTGATGTTCTGCCCCGAGAAATTAGCCGCTGACGAGATCTTTGAGCTGCTGAAACACTCATCGTCGTCAGACTCCATGGATTTCGCCAGGGGAAAGCTTCAAGTGGAGGTTTTCAAGCTTGAGGAGGACTCTCCCCTGCTGGACATGAAGATCGCCGAGTTCGCGGCGATCACCTCCAAGGATGAGCTCCAATTCCGTGTCATCGCCATCTCCAGGGGCGGCAAGACCATAATGCCAAAATTCGACACAAAGCTTCTTTACCATGACCTCGTGTTCATCATAGCCACCCGGGAGGGAATGCGCTTCCTTATGAAGTTCCTGGGCAAAGGCAACGTCGAGACCGACAAGGTGATGATACTGGGAGGCTCGAAGATAGCCGAACTCGCCGCTGACCAGTTGAGCAGGAAGATCAGCCATGTTAAGATACTGGAGAAAGACCGCGAGAGGGCGATGTACCTGTCTGAGAAGCTCCCGGACAATGTGATTGTCGTGGTTGGCGACGGACGTAATTCCGAGCTACTCTCAGAAGAGGGTATCAAGGACTACGATGCGTTCCTAGCCCTCACCGGAAA
>JAFROA010000243.1 GCA_017429885.1 Bacteroidales bacterium
CTTTCCTTATTAGTCTGCCAAGCTAAGGTGGCGAGACGGTTTGGCCGGCGGAAAGTCCATAAAGCCCCTTCGGGAACATAACGGCGCATCCCGCAAGTGTCGAATGCGGCCGGAAGTTCCGTGGTTCCACTGAATATGGGGAAACGAGGACTCTCTCCAGGATTGTCAAGAGCGTACCAGCAGATGCCGCCTACCTCATCCGGCAACCATTCCCGGGCTTGGATAACTGTCGAGTGAGAGCACCAAGCTACGGCTATTGTGCGCGAGAATTCAACAGCTCCGGGAGCGACTCCGTTAATCATGTTGCGGGTGTCAGTAGTAAGCCATGGGTTGGCCACGGGACTGACTTTCTTGGTGGCTGGATGCCCGTCCTTGGCGGGAACATCCACAAGAAGATTCTTGGTCATGTCGAACTGTAGACCTTCATAAGTTCCACGCAGAATCTCCATGACTTTCCGTACATCAACCTTCTCGTCAGGCTTGACAGAGAACGGCAGCTCGGGAGCATCATAGGAGAGCTTCAAAGAAGGGGCTAATGTGTTAAATATCACATATTCACGCTCTTTGAAGTTTTTGCCGTCACCGTATGAGCTATGATAGGCCTTCCAGAACACGAAATCGCCTTCTCCGTCCCAAAGACCATATTCCTTAGCGACAGACTCCACGTTGTCGGACGCCATGAAATAATCCTTATTCTTCCGGTCAATACGGCCGATTCTGGGAATATTGGCGGAGACAGCGACCTCGTCGTCAGGCACCCTTTGGGCGGCCCATACGGCACCCTTTTTACCACGACCACAACCGAGAATCTCAAAGAACCAAGCCTCCTTCTTATCAATCACCGTGATGCACTCGCCACCATCGGCGTAGCCGTATTTCTCAGCAAGCTCACCCATCATCCTGACCGCATCACGGGCATTATCGCAACGCTGGAGCGCTATCCTTTGAAGCTCCTCGATCAAGAACATGGAGCTCCCGTTACGCAGGGTGTCCGGACCTGAGAACGTGGTCTCGCCCATGGCGACCTGCTTCTCATTCAAGCAGGGATAGGCGGTGTTGAGATAAGCGAACGTGTGACGGGCTTGAGGAATCTGACCCGCATAGCGAACCCCTGTTGTGTCACCTTTGAAGGCGGTCTTACGGGTGTTTTTATAGATGTCCACCATCGCCTTCCGACCGTAGTCAGCCGAAGGCTCAACGGTTATCCATGTACGGGAGACTCCGTCACAGGTGTGCGAGGTGATGACAGATCCGTCGGCGGACGCCAGACGCCCGACAACCAGGCTGGTACACTCGTCCTTTGAATACTCGTCATCCTGTCCCCAGGCGGCCAGGGCGAAGCATAATGTTGCGGCAATCGCAAAGATTCTCTTCATGAAGCGTGTCCTTGATTTTTCGAAATTACATAAAAAATCATTCTCTTCAAAAATATAGCTATTGCAGAGGCTCTGCTTCAAATCCAGGATTGTAACTCGAACCAACGATTCCAAGGAATTCCTCCCTCATGTTCTTCAGCACATCCGGAAACTCTACGGAAAGGTCTTTTTGCTGGAAGGGATCCTCCGAAAGATTCCACAGGGTCTCCTTTTCATTGCATCCTAATTCAACTAAAGCTTCGTTGATCTTCTCTCCTTTGTACGCAGGAATATAAACAAAGTCTCCGTGACGTAAGGCCAGCCTACCTTGCGCTTCCAGAATCTGGATTTCCCTTCCTCCTGACAATGAATTTCCAAACAGCACATCCACATAAGACACACTATCCAACCCATTTGCAACCTTTCCTCCAAGATATTCACCAAGTGTTGAATACAAATCCATCTGACAAAACCATGCGGTCGAAACCGCAGGCTTCACATGGTTTTTCCAATAGACGATGAAAGGAATGTGTGTTCCTGCGTCAAACAAGCTATATTTTCCTCCCCTAAGGCCATTGTCGGGGTCATGGCCCATCTTTTCCGCCAGTTCAACAGCCTCGTCTTTATAACCATCCTGAAGCACTGCACCGTTGTCTGAAGTAAAGATTATCAGCGTGTTGTCAAGCAGACCCAAAGAATCAAGACATTCTACTAACTGTCCCACGCACCAATCCGCTTCCACAACAGAATCTCCCCGGGGGCCAAGTCCACTTGATCCTTCAAATCTTTCGTTTGGAACCCTTGGTACATGTGGTTGGTGGAGACCATAATAAAGGAAAAAGGGATTATCCTTTTGACCGATAATAAAGTTCTTGGCTTTTGAAAGGAAGTAATCTGCCATCTCATCATCCTTCCAACGAGCCTCCTGACCTCCTTTCATGAAACCTATTCGTGGTATTCCGTTCACTATGGTGCCTTGATGGCCGTGATGCCATTCGACCTCCATCATCTCAGGATTTGTAAGAGCCGTTGGCTCACCTGGAAAGTTATTATCATAATCCACCAAGATGGGATCGTCATCATTAAGTCCCAAGACCTTTCCGTTCTCAACGTATACTGTTGGAACCCGGTCAACCGTGGCAGGAATAAGGTTGGTATAATCAAATCCAACTGAATTGCCAGGAGGATCTATCTGCTTGTTCCAATCCGTCTTACCATATCCCATTCCAAGATGCCATTTGCCGACCGCGGCTGTCGAGTAACCTAATTCCTGCATCATCTTCGGGAGCGTCGGTGTTGAGGGATCGATCAGAAGCGGAGCGTCTCCCGGAAGGATCCGGGCCTCCGGAGTCCTCCAAGGATACATTCCCGTGAACAAACCGAAGCGTGAAGGCGTGGACGTAGAGGATGTCGCATAAGCGTTATTCATCCTAAGACCCTCTACGGCAAGCCTGTCGATGTTGGGAGTACTGATGGTGGTACTTCCGTAACAACTGACATCACCAAGACCCAAATCGTCGGCGACAATCAAGATAATGTTCGGTTGTGAAGCAGGTGATGAGTTTGAGGCGCACGATGCCGCGGCACCAATAGCCACTACCGGGAATAATGCTCTGGCCGGCTTCATGGCTCTAGATGTCGATGCGGTAAACAACGAATGAGTTACCCGGCAGTTCTACAGGCTTTCCTGAAGAAAAAGTAGTCTCCTTTGTTACAGGGGAAACTGCGTCTGGAGTCAAAGGAGTAACCCTTTGGTCAGAAGTGGCCGACAGGGTTGTGATCGTTGCTTTTCGTCCTCTCAAATGTCTGTCTGTCTTTAAGACTAACCGCTTTTGGGTTTCAGACATGTTTACAATTTTGATTATAAGCTGTTTTCGTTGCGAATCCATTCCTGATGTAACGAAAATCTCTTTCTCCCCCTCCGTATTATCTACTTTGAAAGAGGTATCAAACGCGTTGTCGCGAAGCATCTTGCACATATAATAATTGAACGTCTTCGCACTGACGATACTGTTATTCAAAACAAGAGGCTGCATGTCATTACGTTCAATACACTCCCAGTTCCTCATTAGAGGACGGTCTGCCATTATCGGATGAAGATCGACATTCCTCTCAAGACCCATCTTGAAAACACACTCTGCGAGAAGGCTTCCAGGATAAGCACCCGAAGGTCCGCCAACCCCGTTGCTCTGGATACCAAGCTCTCCGACAAAGATGGAAATATCCCTGCGGTAGGAATCATATTTGTGGAACTGCCCTAAAGCCCATGGGATGCCTTTGTAATAGTGCTCGTCATAAATCTCGATCTTGCCTCCGTCACCGAAACGCTCCAAGGTCGCCTCTATCTCTGCCTCGCTTCCGATTGGACAGTCGGCGATGAAACTTAGTTGCGGATACTTTGCCTTCACCGCCACATAAATCTCATGGTAACGCTCATAATAAACAGGCCCGAAATCCTCGTTCCCGATCTCTATGAATTTCAACGGGAATGGGGCCGGATGTCCATTTTTGGCCCTTTCTGAACCCCATTTGCTATCTACAGGGCCTATGGCATATTCAATAGCGTCGAGAAGATCTTGGATGTAATACTCCGCATCTGTTTCCTTATGGATATAACGTCCGTCCGGTCCTCTTTTCACCCACTCTGTACAAGCCATTCCGGTTGGAGTGACGTACATCGCCGCACATCCGAGGTATTCGCAGAGTTCATAGAACTCATGATATCCAAGGCCGTCCGTCCTGTAATGAGGTTCCCACTTGCTCCACTCTCCAGGGCGGGCAGCAATGTCTCCAATGGTCTTTTTCCAGTGATACATGGTCTCCTCGTTGACTCCGTGGACAATGCAGCCTCCGGGAAATCTCAAAAAATCAGGATGGTAGTTCACAAGGTTCTGAAGCACATCTGCCCTGAAAACAGATTTTCCGTCATCATAGGTGTCCGAAGGGAACATAGAGACCATGTCCAATTGAAATCTTCCCTTGACAGTTGGAACGATGGACAGCATTCCGTCCGGCAAGTCTCGGTCAGGCAGAAGTTCCGCCTCGTATTTCTTCCATTCTCCTTTTACGGGAGTGAACCATACTTCCTTTGAGCAAGGAGCCCCGCTTCCATCAGAAAGCCTGAAAGCGACTTTTCCATCATAGCTATCCGTTCTCATATAGAAAGAAAGCCTGCAGGGAACACCCTTCTTGAAAGCCATGCCAAAATAGCCGGAGTTATGAACCGCCGCTATGGAACCTGTTGGAATGTCTTCAAGCACACGGACCTCCATGGAATGAGGATTGGTACTGTTAAGAGGCTCGCGGGAGACTCTTGATATCCTCACCGGACTCTTTCCAAGCGGGGTAGTAAGCCATCCGACAAGGGGGTCGATCTGATAAACCTGCTTTATCGGTTGTCTAGGGTTGGGCATGTCCTTGTACATGCCGTTCTCAATCACAAGACCTTCCGGAAGATTGGCCTCTTCAAAACCCCTGTTGCGAACCATCTCGGCATAAAGCCCCCCGTCACCTATCATCCCTATCTCCTCATAGTGCCATCCATAGAGCATTTTATCTCCGGTCACAGCCTTAGACATCCTTACGGTCACGACGGGCTCGGCGGCGAAGACAGCCTGGCAAGCTATCAGAATAAAGGCCAGGACTGCTGAAACTTTTCCTTTGGTGTTCATTTGTCAATTTACTTTATATGAGTTAATATATTCTTTAGGGGTCATCCCAAACGATTTCTGAAAGCATTTTATGAAATACGAAGGGGAATTAAATCCAGAGATATAGGCGACTTCGCTGACTCTTAAGTCCTTGTTTTTCAGGAGCTCAGCCGCATGCTTGAGACGGCATACCCTGATGAACTCGTTCGGGGATATACCGGAAAGGTTCTTTATTTTCCGGTACAGGCTCGACCGGCTCAGGTTCATCGACTCAGCTATCTTGTCAATTGAAAGCTCCTCCTGGAAATCCTTCTGGTTGATAAGTGAAGAGACTTTCCCCAGAAAAGCTTTGTCCATATCACTCCCACCAATGCTTTGGACTGGCACAACAGGATTATGCAAGAAACTGTTACGTAAATTCTCTATCCTCTCCAGAAGTTTTTCCGTGGTGGCAAGGAGAAACTCAAGGGAAAAGGGTTTCTCAAGATAGATGTCCGCTCCCTCATGAATGCTCCTTATCTTTGACTCATAGTCACTTTTCGCAGAAAGTATTATGATTGGGATATGACTATGCTGGACATTGTTCTTGACTTTGTCACATAACTCATAACCGTCCATTCCCGGCATCATTAGATCCGTTATTATCACAGAGACATCCTTACTTTCCAACAGCCCCAAAGCTTGGATCCCATCGCAACAGGACAAAGTGCGGAATTTCTTGGAAAATGCCTTATGCAGGAATTGCCGCATCTCAGCCTGGTCTTCAACTATGAGCACCGTGTCCTTTTTGGGTGCCGTCTCATAGGCCAGGACATTATCTGCGGTTTCATTGTCAACTACTCCGGGGGAATCGTCCCCCAAGTATTCAGGAAGTGTTACTACAAAACTATTGGCATCCGTAACGGTCTCGTCAATGAAGATTTCTCCGCCAAGCATCTTTGTAAAATCCTTGACTATGGACAATCCCAGTCCCGTGCCCAAGGAATTTACGGATGATTTTTCGCGGAAAAAGGCCTTGAAAACGTTTTCTCGGTTCTCCGGAGAAATGACTGGTCCGTCATTCTCGATCCTGAGCAAAAATCTTTGCTTGTCAGAATCTTTCTTCAGTGTCACTGAAATGTATTTTTCCGAATACTTTACAGCATTGCCAACCAGATTGGATACAATCTTGTCAAAAGCCTCGCCATCCAGGTTGGCCAGTATGTGTTTTTCCGGAAGATTGACATCTATGCGCTTCCCTTTGCGACGAGCATCTGCCCCGAAGGCCTCCACGGAGGATTCCACCGCAGCGTTGACATCCATTATCTCCGGATGCATACGATAGCCCTTTGCGTCAAGCTTCGAGAAATCAAGCAATTCATTTGATATATTCAACAGCCTGTTGATATTATTACCCATTACATTGAGGCTCTCGGTCCTATCTTCCTCGGAACAGGACGGAGAGACCAGTAACTCGTAAGGTGCCTTGATCAGCGACAATGGGGTGCGTATCTCATGCATCAAGTTGGATATGAACTCAAGTTTGGACTTCTGGGAGGCTCTCTCATCTTCGTCGCGCATATTTTTCATAAGAGCCTCCTGGCGCTTGTTGTTTCTTATTTGAAGCGCGATAATCCCTGCCGCAAGAGCACCTATGGACAGGATCCATAGAAGAATCCTGCCTAACAGGGATCTGAGAAAGGGAGGGCGGATGATAATGCTTATGACAGCTTCTTTCTCATTCCAAATTCCATCGCTGTTGGCTCCCTTAACCCTGAAGATGTATTTGCCTGGCGGGACTTTGATATAATTGACGTGATTGACACCTATGTTCTCCTTCCAAGACTCATCAAACCCGTCAAGAATGTACGAATACCGATTCTGTCTCGGGCTCACGAAACTCAATGCGGAGAAAGACACCGTGAAACTAGATTGGTTATGCTTGAGGGTTATGTCGGGAGAATAAGGGGTGGTTACCAAGATGTCTCCGTTTTTTGTGGATCCTGAACCACTGTCCGACAGGAGGAAGGAAGTGATGACAACAGGAGGAACTGTCTTGTTCGAACTGATTTTTTCCGGTTCGAAACATATCATGCCCCTGATGGAACCGAAACAAAAAGTTCTGTCGCCCAACCTTATCCCCGACGAATAGTTGAACTGATCAGTCAGCAATCCGTCCGCCTGGGTGAATGTACGCAAGA
>JAFROA010000244.1 GCA_017429885.1 Bacteroidales bacterium
AGGCGTCGAGCTCGAACTGCTCGCGGGACTTCTTGTTGACGAAAGTGGAACGGTTGACTGTGAAGATCTTCTTGTTGGTGGGAAGCGGAATAGGTCCATTGACCTTCGCACCCGTAGCCTTCACGGTGTCCACGATCTTGGCGGCTGACTTGTCAACCAGCATGTGATCGAATGATTTGAGTTTGATTCTGATCTTTTGACTCATATCAATAATTGATTTTTAACTATTTCTAAAAAACTTTGTGTTAATCCTCATCGTCGAAGTGACGGGTGCTGTACCCGCTCTTCTCCACAATCTCCTTGGCAAGGTTACCAGGAACCTCTGAATAGTGGTCGAAGGACATCGTGCTGGTCGCGCGGCCGGATGACAAAGTCCTGAGGACTGTGACATATCCAAACTGCTCAGCGAGAGGCACGAACGCCTTCACTATCCTGGCTCCGTTCGAAGTCGAGTCCATAGCCTGGATCTGACCGCGGCGACGGTTGAGGTCACCAACAATATCACCCATGTAATCCTCAGGGGTAACAACCTCCAGGGACATGATGGGTTCCAGAAGGACCGGCTTGCACTTGGGGCACGCATGGCGGAAAGCCATACGGGCTGCCATCTCGAACGAGAGCTGGTCAGAGTCGACAGGATGGTAGGATCCATCCAGGACAGTGACCTTCATCGACTGGACCTCATAGCCAGCCAGGACACCATTGGCCATGGCAGACTTGAAGCCCTTCTCGATGCTGGGAATGAATTCCTTAGGAATATTACCTCCCTTGACCTCGTTGACGAACTGAAGACCGTTCTCCCCCTCGTCGGCGGGACCGATCTCAACAATTATGTCAGCATACTTACCGCGGCCACCAGTCTGCTTCTTGAACACCTCGCGGTGCTGGACAGTACCGGTGATGGCCTCTTTGTAGTTGACCTGAGGAGCTCCCTGGTTGATCTCGACACCGAACTCACGACGGAGACGGTCAACGATAATATCCAGATGAAGCTCACCCATACCACTGATGATTGTCTGGCCTGTCTCGACATCAGACCTCACCGTGACGGTGGGATCCTCCTCGGCGAGCTTGCCGAGAGCGATGCCAAGCTTATCCAAGTCGGTCTGGGTCTTCGGCTCGACAGCGATTCCGATCACGGGATCGGGGAATACCATTGACTCGAGGATGACGGGATGGTTCTCATCACAGACGGTGTCTCCTGTACGGAGATCCTTGAATCCGACAGCCGCGCAGATGTCTCCAGCCTCAACGAAATCAATGGGATTCTGGTGGTTGGAATGCATCTGGTAAAGGCGAGCGATCCTCTCTTTCCTGGCCGTGCGCACGTTATAAACATACGAACCGGCGTCAACCCTACCGGAATACACCCTCAAGAAAGCCAGACGACCCACGAAGGGATCAGTGGCGATCTTGAAAACGAGGGCGCAGAACGGCTGGTCGGCGGAAGGAAGAAGATCCTCCTCTTTGCCTGTCCTGGGGCTGGTTCCCCTGACCACTCCCTTATCGAGGGGAGACGGCAGGTAACGCATGACGGCGTCGAGAAGGAACTGTACCCCTTTATTCTTGAAAGAGGAACCGCAGCAAGCGGGAACTATCTGCATAGAGATGGTACCCTTGCGGATAGCGGCTATTATCTCCTCATCAGTCACTGAATCCGGGTCCTCAAAGAACTTCTCCATGAGAGCCTCATCGCACTCGGCAGCGGCCTCGACAAGCTTTTCCCTCCAGGTCTCAACATCCTCCATCATGTCGGCGGGGATATCCTCAACCTTATAATTGACAAGCTCGTCAGATGAATCATATACAATGGCCTTACGGGAGATCAAGTCGACTATTCCCTGGAACTTGTCCTCCGCACCTATAGGGAGGCAGACCGGGACAGCGTTGGCTCCGAGTTTGGTGTGTATCTCCTCGACACAAGCGAGGAAATCTGCACCAACACGGTCCATCTTATTGACATAGGCGATCTTGGGAACGCCATACTTGTCAGCCTGACGCCAGACAGTCTCAGACTGCGGCTGGACCCTACCCACGGCGCAGAAAGTCGCTATCGTGCCATCAAGGACACGCAGCGAACGCTCCACCTCAACCGTGAAGTCGACATGGCCGGGAGTGTCAATGAGGTTTATCTGGTACACCTTGCCGTCATAGTGCCAAAAGGCGGTGGTGGCGGCTGATGTGATGGTGATACCCCTCTCCTGCTCCTGGACCATCCAGTCCATCGTCGCGGCGCCATCATGCACCTCACCGATCTTGTGTGTCTTACCGGTGTAGTACAGGATACGCTCGGACGTGGTCGTCTTGCCGGCATCGATGTGAGCCATGATGCCGATGTTGCGTGTGAGTTTAAGATCGCGATTTGCCATTGTTTTGTATCCTTTTACTTTTTAACCTTTTCTATACTTGTCTTAGAAGCGGAAGTGTGCAAATGCGCGGTTAGCCTCAGCCATGCGGTGCATATCCTCCTTACGCTTGAACGCACCACCCTGATTGTTGAAGGCATCCATAATCTCGGCAGCGAGCTTCTCGGCCATTCCCTTGCCGCCACGCTTGCGGGCAAAGCTGATCATGTTCTTCATCGAAACG
>JAFROA010000245.1 GCA_017429885.1 Bacteroidales bacterium
ACAAGAAATGTTATATGTCCTCTTCGAGACAAGATCGGTGAATTCGACTTCAGGAAGGCTATGAAGCAGGATAGAAACCCCTTCAGATATATATACTTAAGGACTAAGTATTTTGTATTGAAGAGATTCCCTGCTGGCGGATTCAAGACCAAGGGATAGTTGAAGAATCACCAAAGGAAATTATTGAACGGGTATCGCCCGGCATGAATCTCCGCAACCATCTTATAGAGGTCGTTGCGGAGTTTATCGATATTCGTCTTATTAATAGCGGACATGAATATGCATGGGGTCTTCTCCTGGGCGATCCAAGAGTTCTTCAGCTCATCTAGGGTGAGATTCGCCTTACTCTTAGGAGAGAGCGAAAACTCGTCGTATTCCTCATATTGATAAGCATCTATCTTGTTGAAAATAACATAAATAGGCTTATTCGCAGCCCCGATGTCCCGTAGCGTGTTCTCCACAACCTCCATCTGTTCCTCGAAACCGGGATGTGAGATGTCCACAACGTGCAACAGAATATCCGCCTCCCGAACTTCATCAAGAGTGCTCTTGAACGCCTCCACAAGTTGAGTGGGAAGCTTTCTGATGAACCCCACGGTGTCACTTAAAAGGAAAGGGACGTTCTCGATTACCACTTTCCTCACGGTGGTGTCAAGAGTGGCGAACAGCTTATTCTCAGCGAAAACGTCAGATTTTGACAGGAGGTTCATGATCGTGCTCTTGCCTACATTGGTGTACCCGACAAGCGAGAGACGCACCATAGATCCCCTGTTTCCGCGTTGTGTCGCCATCTGGCGGTCAACTTTCTTGAGTTGATCTTTTAGTCTGGAGATCCTTTCCTTTACTATACGCCGGTCTATCTCTATCTGGGTCTCACCCATACCTCCTCGCGTTCCCATACCTCCCCTTTGTCTCTCGAGGTGGGTCCACATTCCAGCAAGCCTGGGCAGCATGTAGTTGTACCTGGCGAGCTCGACCTGCATCTTCGCATAAGAAGTCTTTGCCCTTTGCGCGAAAATCTCAAGGATAAGACTTGTCCTGTCAATCACAGACGCTGTCTTGATCACTTTCTCAATATTACGCTGCTGCATTCCGGTTAACTCATCGTCGAAAATAGCGTAAGAGATGTTGTTATCTTCGCAATAATCAGCTATTTCCTGGAGTTTTCCGGAGCGTATGTAAGTTGATTTCTCGGGTTTGTCAAGCCGCTGGACAAACTTTTTGTCCCCGATAGCACCAGCCGTCTCAGCCAGGAATTCCAGTTCGTCCAGGTATTCCACAACCTTTCTCTCGTCGTCATTCTGGCGGATAATCCCGATAAATACAGCTTTCTCTGTTCTTTCTTCTTCTGTTTTTGTCATTATGATTGACTTGTCATTCTGAACGAAGTGAAGAATCTTATTAAAAAAGGCCATCCGGTTGGGGACGGCCTTTCAGTCTCACTCTCCGTTATTATCGGAGCTGGAAGATCACAGGGAAGGTGTAGGTAACCTTGACAGCGCGGTCACGCTGCTTTCCAGGCTTCCATTTCGGAGAACTCTGGACAACACGGACAGCCTCCTTGTCAAGAGATGAGTCAACTCCCCTGAGGACCTTGACGTTGGTCACCGAACCGTCCTTCTCGACCGTGAACTGGAGGGTTACACGGCCCTGAACGCCATTTTCCTTGGCGATCTCAGGATAGACGAGCTTGGAGTTAACCCATTTGGAGAATTCGTTGGCGTCTCCACCGTTGAAAGAAGGCTTCTCCTCAACCAACTGGAAAGGAATGGCCTCTTCCTCAACAACTTCCTCCTTGACCTCCTCAACATAGTCCATGATCTCAACGCCAAGGTTGGCGTCATCCTCAAGGCTCATGAAGTTGTCTTCCACCTTGATGTCATCCTCGACGATGTCGATCTGGTCTGACAGAACAGGGATCTGAGGCGCCTCGGGCGGCGGGGGAGGAGTCTCCTGGGTGATAGGAACCATCTCCTCGACTTCCACGACTTGATCTTCTGGTCCAAAGACAGCGACGGTTTTCTCTCTTGTTCCGTAGGAGAAAGCTCCCCAGACAAGAAGAAGCGCCGCGATGAGTCCGATCTCTGTGAAAAGCAGTCTCCTGTTCTCAAGATTGGCTTTTTCGGTTTTCTTAACTTCCATATTCAGTGAGTTTAATATTCTACATTAGGCTTTCAAAGTTAGAAATAATAATTTTCATTTCAAACTTTTTGAATTAATAGTTGTAGATTTGTAACGGTTTTTGCAAACATCGTGCTATGATAAGGTATTTCACAGAGGACGTGAAATTCGTCTTGAAGGACAAGATGGCGAATAATCGCTGGTTGAAAATGGTTGCCGGAAGCGAGATCCGCAAGATTGGTGATATTAACATAATATTCTGTTCCGACAATTATATTCTTGATGTCAATATGCGTTATCTTCAGCATGACTATTTCACAGACATCATCACATTTGATTATTGCGAGGGCAAGACCTTGTCCGGAGACTTGTTCATTAGCATCGATTCTGTCAGGGAGAACGCCCATGAATATGGTGCCGAGTTTGACGATGAGCTTCATCGTGTCATGGTACATGGCCTGTTGCACCTGATCGGTTATGACGATCATACTCCGGAAGAAGAGAAAATCATTCACGAGAAGGAAGACTATTATCTTAATTTAAAGTCTGTTGTTTAACCGGATGCAAGGGGAATATGACATAATAGTGGTGGGCGGAGGCCATGCTGGCTGTGAGGCCGCCGTGGCAGCAGCGAACCTTGGTTGTTCCGTTCTGTTGTTAAACGCCGACTTGAGGAGCTTCGCCAGGATGTCGTGTAATCCGGCCGTGGGCGGAATAGCCAAAGGTCAGATCGTCCGCGAGATTGATGCGCTCGGTGGAATGATGGGTTTGGTGACAGATGCGACAACTCTTCAATTTCGGATGCTTAACCGCTCAAAGGGTCCGGCAATGTGGAGTCCGAGGGCCCAGTGCGACAAACAGGCCTTTTCCCTACGTTGGCGCCATATTCTCGAAACTCATTGTAAATTAGATATTTACGCCGATTTTGCGAATTTATTCCTCTTTGAGAATTCAAAAATCGTCGGGGTCAAGACAACTACCGGGGCAATATTCAAGTCTCAGGCGGTTATTTTGACTGCCGGCACCTTCCTCAATGGCAAACTTTTCATCGGAAGGACAACTTTTGAAGGAGGGAGGATAGGGGAGCTTTCTTCCCATGGATTGACCGAGCAACTTTCTTCTCTCGGACTAAGAACCGGAAGGATGAAGACTGGAACTCCTCCAAGAATTGACATCTCGTCTGTCGACACCACCAAGCTTCTTCCTCAGCTCGGGGATCCGGATCCGGAGAGATTTTCATATCTCGACATCCCTTCTTCGATCCAAGGTGGTGAACCACAAATGAAGTGTTTTATACTTCATACTAATGAGAAGGTTCACGACACCTTAAGGGGAGGATTCAAAGATTCCCCTCTTCTCAATGGGCTGATCACCGGTAAGGGGCCTCGTTATTGTCCTAGTATTGAAGATAAGTTGAGGGTCTTCCCAGACAATGATTCGCATCAATTATTCCTTGAGCCAGAGGGGAGGAACACTAATGAATATTATCTGCAAGGTTTCTCTTCTTCGCTGCCTTTACAGACTCAGCTCGATGCGCTTCATTCAATAGAAGGCTTGGAATCCGCGAAAATATTCAAGCCCGCCTATGCGGTGGAATATGATTATTTTGATCCCACCCAACTGAAGGCAACCCTGGAGTTGAAAGATATAAAAAATCTATATTTGGCGGGGCAGGTTAACGGTACAACGGGATACGAGGAAGCTGCCGCACAAGGTCTTATGGCAGGGATTAACGCGGCATTGAAAGTTCAGCAAAAAGAGCCATTCATACTCCGTCGTGATGAATCTTATATAGGTGTTTTGATTGATGACCTTATCACGAAAGGTGTCGACGAACCTTATCGAATGTTCACATCGAGGGCTGAATATAGGATTCTTTTAAGACAGGATAATGCCGATTTCCGCCTTACTGAAAAGTCTTTCAACATTGGTCTAGCCTCAGAAAGTCGTTATGAAATAATGGCCTCCAAGCGCTCTTTGGTAGCGAATTTAAGAGATTTTTGTGACAACATTAAACTCCGTAAGGAGGTTGTTAATCCTTATCTTGAGAGTTGTGGCTCGACGCCGTTAGCGGACTCGAAAAAGATTTCAGAACTAGCTTCACGTCCAGAAGTGAGTTTATCTGAGTTGCTGAAGATTGTTCCACGTGGAACAAAATGTTCCGAAGAAGTAGTTTCTTCGGTTGAGATAGAAATTAAATATAAGGGGTATATTGACCGTGAAAGGGCCGTTGCGGAAAAGATAGCCAGACTTGAGGATCTTAAAATTCCGGAAGGATTTAACTTCGATTCTATTTCCGGACTGTCAATAGAATGTCGTCAGAAGTTCAATCGTTATCAGCCACGAACCATAGCTCAAGCCTCCCGTATATCAGGAGTTTCTCCGTCTGACATTTCTATTCTTCTTGTCTATTTTGGTAGGTAGATTCTTCGCTTAGCTCAGAATGATATCTTTTACATCATTTGCAGTGCGGACTTGATAATCTGCTCGACTTTAGCGTTTGGATTGGCCTTAAGTATAGCCTGGATGGCTTTGTTCACTGCCGGTTTCGCGAATCCAAGCATAACCAGCGCCCTTGAGGCCTCCTCCACGATTTCGCTTCTTCCTGCGCCGCCAAACAGCTCTGAGGAATCGGCGCCCTCTCCCTTGACCACTTTATCTTTGAGTTCTATGATCATCCTTTGGGCGCTCTTTACCCCGATGCCTTTCACGCTTTTTATCCTGGCCACATCCTCCGAAAGGATAGCCTGACGGATTTCCTCTGCGGAAAGAGACGAAAGCATCATCCTTGCAGAGGACACCCCGATACCCGAGACGCTGATCAGAAGCTCGAACAACTCCCTTTCATCCTTCGTGGCGAAACCATAATACTCTTCCATGTCTTCCCGTAGATAATGGAAGATGTAAACCTTCGCCTCTTTTTTCTCTTGGAGAGCTTGATAGGTTTGAAGGGATATCAAAATGCTGTATCCGGTGCCATTGTTCTCGAGTGTCAACTCCGCGGGGGAGAGTTCCGCTATAGTGCCTTTGATATAGTCAATCATGTCGTTTTAATTCTTCTCAAATATACAAAATCTTCAAGAATGATTTGTTAAATTTGTAGGATAGAGCATTGATTTGTCAGATGAGAATCCAGGATATCAGGGAAATGTTTCCGGCCTTGTCAGGAAAAGTTTATGGCAAGCCTCTGGTATATTTCGATAACGCCGCCACCGCTCAAAGGTTAAAACCGGTGGTGGACAAAATGGATAGACTTGCGCTGGAGTCGAACGCCAATATCCGTCGCGCCGTTCATAAACTTGCCTCCGACGCTACTGAAGAATATGAGAGCACACGTGACGCCGTGCGTGACTTTATTAACGCCGGTTCTCGTGAAGAAGTGATATTCACCTCAGGCACAACAGCTTCCATTAATCTTGTCGCCTTTTCGCTGGGTGAGATTCTAGTCCACGAAGGAGATGAGATAATTGTCTCGGAGGAGGAGCACCATAGCAATATTGTTCCTTGGCAGATGCTTTGCCAGAGGAAGGGCGCGACATTAAAGGTTCTTGGTGTTGACGACGACGGTCACCTGAGAGTCGACGATCTTGAATCTCTAATCACTCCTAAGACAAAGATTGTGGCGGTGACTCACATATCTAATGTCCTTGGTCTTGTTAACCCAGTTAAGCGAATTGTAAATATTTGTCACTCAAAGGGTTGCCCCATATTAATCGATGGTGCGCAGGGGATTGTCCACGAAAAGGTGGACGTCAAGGATCTTGATTGTGATTTCTACGCTTTCTCCGGTCATAAAATATATGCGGCTACGGGTACTGGCGTTCTTTATGGAAAGAAAAAGTGGCTGGATCAGATGGTGCCTTACCAAGGTGGCGGGGAGATGATAGCCACGGTAAAATTCTCAGGAACCACCTATGCGCCCCTCCCTGGAAAGTTTGAGGCAGGCACCCAGAACATTAACGCCATTCCTGCTTTGAAACCCGCTATTGAGTTTCTGAAATTATTGAGGGATAGTGAATTACAGAATGAGATTAAGGGAGTTAAGGAGTATATGGAGGAATCCTTCGCTTCGCTCAGGATGACAGAAAAGAGGAATATTAAAACCTATGGGGTTCCACGTGGAACAGAAACAAAGATTCCTTTGTATTCATTCCGTGTGGAAGGTGCTCATCATGAGGATCTAGCGCTGATTCTCGACAAAATG
>JAFROA010000246.1 GCA_017429885.1 Bacteroidales bacterium
AAGGGACCAGAAATGCACATTATACGGCTCTTTGTGGCCTCTTTCCGCTCTTATTTTGCCATATTCAGTGTCCTCTCCTCCATTGCAGTACTCCACCCACTGGGCGCTTTCTTCCGGTTCACTCCAAGCGATGTTAATCGTTATCATCGGCTCGGCACCTACCTCCCGGCACAGGGCTATGAAGTCATCCGTGTCAATCTCGTGGAAGTCAAATCCGTATGAATATGGTTGACTCTCAATCTCTGTCGCTGCCTGAAGAGGTCCCCTCTGATCCACAGGAAGCAGCCCGTCTTTCCAACGGTACTCCCCGGCGAAGTTGCCGCCCGGCCAGCGAAGGATCCTCGGTCCAATGGCCTTGAGGTTCGCGACCACATCACTTCTCATCCCATGGAAATTATCCTTCGGCATCATTGAGAGGGCTCCGAAAATGACCTCGGCCTTTTTCCCGAAGGTGTACCGCACGCATCCGTCCTTGTCATCAGCGGAAGTGGTCAAGTCGAACTCGCTGACCACCCAATCTTCCGCCGGCTTCAATTCCAGTGACTTAGTGGCATATACTCTTGCTCCGTCCTTGTCCGTGAGCTCAACTTTGAGAGTCAATGGAGACGACACTCTTGTCACTGTCCTCATCTCATAAGTCTCGCCTTTCTTTAGGGACAGGCCTTTTTGGAATATTCCCGCGACCTGCCCCTCGGTCAGATTCTGGACAGATTGGGAACGGAGTTCATTGCTCCTTTGCATGCCAGGGTTGCCTATGTGCTTCGTGTAGTGCTGGCCTTCTTGCTGGAACAGAGTCTTTTTCCCGATCCCGGACCATTCGGCGCAGACGCCCTCGTTGCGTGAGGGCTTTCCGGCGAACTTGCGGTTACGGATCATCTGGGCGCTCAGGCCACCATTGACGGCGGCCCTGGTGTGCTCCAGGTTATGTCCGAAAACAAAAGGCGACAAGTCATAGGTGTTCTTGAGATCAATGGTTTGAGCATTAGCGCCTAGCGCGAATGCGACTGCCAGAGCGGCAAGGAGTATGAGCTTTTTCATATCCCAAATTTAACGATAAATATCTATATTTGTATAGTCAAGATTTCTCATGATATGAACATCAAAATGTTTCTCGCCACAATGGTGGCCATGATGCTGGCAAGTGTCTGCGTGTTCTCCCAGGATGATGACAGGAATCCTGTCATCATCGCCTCGATGAACAATTTGGAATACACCCACAAAAAAGCTGACAAGAGTGCCGGCGCAGTGATTGGTGAGATAGCCACAGCGGTTCTTACCGGACAGACCTCAAAACAAATGGAAGGCTATCAGGGAGCTGTCCGCTCAGCCATACTCAAGGGCATGTCAGATGCCTACAGGCTCCGTGTTGTGGATGGCCCGCTGACCAAGGCGGAGGTTGAGACTCCCGGTTCGATATATGTCGACGCCACGTTGAACAATATCTCCACGACCACCAAGAACGAGGTCAAAGAATACGAGGAGAAGAATAAAGACGGCGAGAAAGTCAAGAAAACCCGCACCGAAGTCTATTACAGGGCATTGCTTTCCGTCACCCTTCATGTCAAGGACGCTATGACCGATGCGGTCATAGCCAGTCCTTCATTCAAGATCTCAGAGTCGGACATGTCTTGGGTCAATTCTCCTGAGAGGGCTGTTGAGAACGCCATCAACAGGCTCTCCAATCTTGTGATGAGGTTCTTCGACGGGATGTACCCGCTTACTTGCGAGATCATAGAACGCGGAGGCATCAAGAACGATAAGCAGAAACAAGTCTACATCGACCTCGGCTCCGCTCAAGGCTTGCAGGAGGGGCAGACTTTCGCCATCTATGTCAAGAAAATGATTGGTGGCAAGGAGGCTCGCCAGCAGGTTGCGAGACTCAGGGTTAAGAAGATAGAGGGAGAAGAGGTCAGCTTCTGCAAGGTTCTTTCCGGTGGCCGTGACCTTAAGGCTGCCCTTGATGAGGATCTGGATCTTATCGTTGAGACTGATAAATAAATAGTTATGAGGACATTGCTTTTTTTGGCGGCCCTTCTTTCCGGTTTCTTTTACGGGCGTCAAGACGCCCCTACAGGTGAGGAGTGGCAGTCCCCCCAGTATCTCGGGTTGAACAAAGAAGCCCCGCACGCATGGTTTTTCTCTTTCCAGGACGTTGAGTCTGCCCGCAAGGTTCTTCCTGAGAACAGTTCTCTGTGGATGACCCTAGATGGGGATTGGAAGTTCAATTGGGTGCCTAATCCGGATGAGAGGCCATTGGATTTCTTCAAGAAAGAGTTTGACGACTCTAAGTGGGATGTGATCCCCGTTCCTTCCAACTGGAATATTGTTGGAATAGAGGAGGATGGCACTCAGCGCTACGGAACTCCTATCTATGTCAATGTCAATGTCCCCTGGTGGAAAGAGGTCAAGCCGGGAGATTGGAAGCTCGGAGTTATGCGCGAGCCTCCTATGGCATGGACAATGTACAAGGCTCGTAACGAGGTCGGATCCTATCGCAGGGCGTTTGAGGTCCCTGAGGATTGGGGAGACAAGAAGGTATTCGTCAATTTCGACGGAGTGGATTCCTTCTTCTATCTTTGGATCAACGGTCACTATGTCGGCTTCTCAAAGAACTCCCGCAATCTCGCCCAGTTTGACATCACCGAGTATCTGGAGCCAGGCATGAATATCCTCGCGGTTGAGGTTTACCGTAATTCTGACGGATCCAATCTCGAGGCGCAGGACATGTTCCGTCTTCCCGGAATATTCAGGGAGGTTGCCCTCGAGGCCAAACCCAAGGTCTCTGTCAGGGATATAAAGGTCACTCCTTCAATGACTTCCTTGAAGGTTGATGTCGAGATTGCCGGTCAAGCCGGCAATGACAGTCTTTCCGTCTCGTACCACCTCTTCGAGAATGAGTTGTATTCGGATGAGAATAACCTTGTGGCCGACTTCGACGGACAGGCTGTCTCTTCTGTCTTGGAATATCCAGCCGCCAAGCCTTGGTCCGCTGAGGCGCCCCACCGCTATACTCTTGTAGGTGAGCTCAAAGACGCTTCCGGGAAGACGCTTGATATATTCTCGACCATTGTCGGTTTCCGTGAGGTATGCATCAAGGAAACCTCCGCTGAAGAGGACGAGTTCGGCTTCGCCGGAAAGTATTTCTACCTTAACGGGAAGCCGGTGAAGCTCCGTGGAGTGAACCGTCATGAGACGGAGCCGTCAATGGGCCATGCTGTTACCCGTGAGGTGATGGAGGAAGATATAAAGCTCATGAAGAGAGCCAATATCAACCACGTCCGTTGCTCTCATTATCCTGACGCCCCTTATTGGTACTATCTCTGCGACAAGTACGGGATTTACCTTATGGATGAGGCTAATATCGAGAGTCATCATTATCGTTACGGGGACGCTTCCCTTTCCCATCCTATAGAGTGGAAGGACGCCCATGTGGCCAGGATGGTGGAGATGGTCACCTCCGACTACAACCATCCTTCGGTGATTATCTGGAGTATGGGTAATGAGGCCGGACCTGGAAAGAATTTTGAGTACACCTATGCCGCCGCCAGGGCCATTGACCCTATGCGTCCTATCCAGTACGAGCGCAATAACGACATATCCGACATAGGCTGCAGCCAGTATCCTGGTGTTAAATGGGTCCAGTGGGTCGCTAAAGGAAAGGGCAATGTGAAGTATCCATATCACATCAACGAGTTCGCCCATTCGATGGGTAACGCCCTTGGTAATTTCGCCCAATATTGGCAGTCAATAGATTCCACGAACTTCTTCATGGGAGGCGCCATCTGGGATTGGGTGGACCAGTCTCTCTGGAACTATACCCCCGAAGGAGTCAGGTACCTGGCCTCTGGAGGTAACTTCGGGGATGTTCCGAACGACGGCCAGTTCGTGATGAACGGAGTTCTCAACGGAGACCGTTCCCCGAAGCCGCAGTATTGGGAGGTGAAGAAGGTTTATCAGAACTTATATACCTCATTGATTGGA
>JAFROA010000247.1 GCA_017429885.1 Bacteroidales bacterium
AATATTTCCACTCCCCAGGAATACAATCTCGGACATCTGAAACCTGGCTTCCACACGGTTGAGATCGTGGTGGACAATTCCGGAGGGGTTCCTGATGGAGTCATCCGGAGCTCTCACATGTATTCAGAGGAGACCCAGACCAATTGGAACGGAATCATCGGGAAGATTGAGTTGAGAGTGGCTGCTGAAAAGAAGCGCCTGACGAAGGCCGCGGAGTGTATGCCCAGGTTGGAGATCACCGACGGACAGTTCACCGCTGGTGGTCATAAGGTGTTTCTCAGGGGTAAGCACGACGCCTGCGTCTTCCCCTTGACGGGACACACCCCTATGGACAAGGAAGCATGGTCTGAATATCTGGGCAAATGTGCCGATTATGGTATCAACCATGTCCGATTCCACTCATGGTGCCCACCTGAGGCCGCTTTCGAAGCCGCCGATGATCTGGGAATATATCTCCAGCCCGAGCTTCCTTTCTGGGGTACCCTGGCTGGAGACGAATTGCTTGGTTATCTTAGGAAAGAGGGCATCAACATCATCAGGGCCTATGGTCACCATCCATCATTCGCCCTTTTCTCTCTCGGAAACGAACTTTGGGGAGAACCGGAGGTGATGAGAGACCTTGTGGACACCTTCAGGGCAGAAGCCCCACATATTCTTTACACCAACGGGACTAACGCTTATCTTGGCATGAAGGGTTATGTCGAGGGAATGGACTTCCAGGCCACGGTCAGGACCGGCTGGGAGCCTTATGAGGCTTTCGACAATCAGGTACGATCCTCTTTCGCCTTCTGCGACGCTTTCGACGGTGGCATACTCAACCATTTCCACCCAGGCACACTCCGAAACTTCGCGGAAGCTCTCAAACTGTCGCCAGTCCCGGTCATCTCACATGAGACAGGCCAGTTCCAGACCTATCCGGACTATTCGGAGATAGATAAATACACCGGACCGCTTGTACCCCTTAACTTGATGGAGTTCCAACGCCGACTTAACGAGGCGGGCTTGGGAGATCAGGCGAAGGACTTCCACTTCGCTTCCGGCGAGTGGGCGGCGAGGCTCTACAAGGCCGACATCGAGATGTGCCTCAGGACTCCAGGCCTGGGAGGATTCCAGCTTCTTGACATCCAAGACTATCCAGGACAAGGTTCCGCTTATGTCGGGATCCTGGACGCCTTCATGGACAGCAAGGGCACTGTGGATCGTGAGGATTGGCGTGGTTGGTGCGATGAGATCGTGCCGTTGGCCGAATTCGAGAAATATTGCTGGACGTCAGGTGAGACTTTCAAGGCTGGGATAAAAATAGCTGATTTCAGCGGCGGCAAAGGCATATCCTCAGTGACATGGGCTCTCTCCCTTGGCGAGGATGCGGCAAGCGCCTCAGGACAGCTTACTCCACCCTCCGGGGAAGGTCTTTCCGACTTAGGCGGGATTGAAGTGAACCTTTCGGGGGTGACAAAACCCGTTGAGGGACTCCTCGCCGTCAAGGCGAACAGCGGTGATGGAAAAGAACATGTGAACAGTTGGCCGGTCTGGGTATATCCCGACAAGAACTCTCCCGACAATAAAGAGATCTTCGTCACCAGGGCACTTGACAAAAAAGCGTTCCAGACTCTCGAAGAAGGAGGGAAAGTGCTGCTTATGCCCAAAGACACAGCCGGGACAGTAGGCGGACTTTTCCAAACCGACTACTGGAACTACCGGATGTTCAAGAGAATATGCGAGAATAACGGAAAGCCGGTCTCACCCGGGACACTTGGAATCCTGACCGATCCGGAGCACCCTCTTTTCAAGGAATTCCCGACAGCCAGACACACCGACTGGCAATGGTTCCCTGTCATAAAGGCCTCCAGGCCTGTTATTCTTGACTCCTTCCCTGATCTGAAACCGATAGTTCAGGTGATTGACAATGTGGAGCGAAACCACAAGTTAGGACTCGTTTTCGAAGCCGCTGTCGGCAATGGAAAATTGCTGGTGTGCGCCTCCGATCTGGACTCGGTCAAGGAATATCCCGAAGGCAGGGCTTTCCGCTCCGCAGTGCTGGATTACATGCTCTCCGGGGATTTCGCCCCGAAGACTTCAATCACAGAATCCGATTTGATCTCAATAGTTAAATAATAGCATTGATTATGAGGCGTTTCCATTTATTTACCCTTCTGATTACAGCCCTCTTGTCATGTCTCAGCGGATTCTCCAAGAGTCTGGACCGGAGATTCCAGATACTGCCCCAGCCCCAATCGGTGGAGGTCCTGTCTGAGAAAGGTATTGACTATACCTCTTTGACATACATCCAGTTGGTTGAAGGGCTGGACAAGGAGGCCCTTCCCGACTTGCTTAAATCGCTTCCCAATTCTCCCCAGAAGGGGAAAGGGATCGCGCTGTCCCTGACGGAAGCCGGAGTGCCCGACTCAGAGGAGGGATACATACTTGAAGTGAGACGTGATGGAGCGACAATAAAGTCACGTGGACTGGCAGGACTCTTCTACGGATGCCAGACCCTCCAACAGCTTATGGAGGACAGTCGGGACAGCCGGACCCCTATCCCTCAGCTAAAGATAACCGACTACCCTTCAATTGCTTACCGTGCCGTCCACTGGGATACCAAGCACCATCTGGACAGGATGGAGTACTACTACCGGGAGATTGACAGGCTGGCCCGTTACAAGGTCAACGCCGTGATCTGGGAGATTGAGGACAAACTGGGATACACCCGCCGCCCTGAGATCGCCTCTCCCAACGCCATCAGCAAGCAGGAGATGCAGGCGCTTTGCCGTTACGCCAAAGACCACCATGTGGAGATATCCCCTCTTGTGCAAGGCTTGGGACATGCTTCCTTCATACTGAAACACCATTGGGAGCTGCGTGAGAACCCCGCCAGCGACTGGGAGTTCTGCCCCTCTAATCCAGAGACTTACGAGCTTCAATTCGACCTCTACAAGGATGCCCTTGAGGCCATGCCATATGGGAAATATCTCCACATCGGAGGAGACGAGATCTCTGCGATCGGCATTGATGAGCGTTGCAAGGCCACTGGCAAGACCGCTTTCGAGCTGCAGATGTACTGGCTTGGGAAAGTCTGTGATTTCGCCAGGGAAAATGGGAGAATCCCTATCTTCTGGGACGATATGCCCTTGAAGTATGGAGGAGTGATGCGGTTCTCGAATGTCAGTTCAGAGGAAGAGGTCGCCAGGGAATGGAACAGTGAGAAACTGGACAAAAGCATCGACCTTTTCCCTAAAGACTGCGTCTACATGCGCTGGCTCTATGGTGACGCCACCAAAGCCGGCCACCGCCGTATCCTCCAGTGGTACAGGGACTCCGGTTTGACAGTTATGGGAGCTACCGCCGCCTCTTACGGCGCTTCTCCTTACCTGCCCCGCAACGACACCAACGCCGGAATCATCCAGGGGTTCAGCCAACTTGTGGCGGAAAACAACCTCGCCGGAATATTGGCGACCGCCTGGGATGACGGCTCACCCCATCTGGAGACCGTTTGGAGAGGTTATATCGCCCAAGCGGAATTCGGATGGAACCCCACCGGCAGAACCATCGAGGAATTCAAGGTGGCGCATGCCAAAAGGGAATTCGGTTTCCCTCCCGAGGATAACACAATCCAATTCGTGAACGAGATGGAACAACTGGCCTATTTCTTCGATGGAGCTTTAGTCACCTCCGGCAGGAGGAATCCAGCCTGGGGGACGACAGACTTCAAGCTCATCTCACTTCCAGACCCGGAGAAACCCGGGGAATGGAGCGAGACTTACAAGGAGAAAATCGCCAAAGCAAAGGAGGTGGAACAGCTTTACAAAGACATCTGCCAGAAAATAGAAAAGGCCCATCAGACCGCTCTTCGGGGGCATTATACCCTTGAGATATATGACTCCTTGAATGACCTTCTCCACTTCCCCGCCATGGTGATCCTGACTTTGGAGAAATATGACCAAGCAGGCAATTCCGAGAGCAGGAAACAGGCCCTGAAAGGGATAGAGGAGGTATGCTCATATTTCGAGACGATGCGCGCGAGGTTGCTGGAGACATACTCCAAGACCAGGTTCATGGAACAGCCGGAAGGCTACCTGCCCGACCAGAACCGTCACAACCATCTCTCCGCCAAAACCATGAACAGCGATTGGGTATTCTACTATGAGCTTCCGATGGTGAAGGCACTTTCCACATTGAAATAATAAACTTAAGTCATTATGGATAGAAG
>JAFROA010000248.1 GCA_017429885.1 Bacteroidales bacterium
CCGCTCCAGATGATCTTCGACACCGGGGCGTCCGACGTGACCATCTCCTCCGTGGAGGCCAGCTTCATGCTAAAGAACGGCTACCTTTCCAACCGTGACATCAAGGGTAAGAAATATTACCAGACGGCCAACGGCCAGATCAGCGAGGGCACGGTCATCACCCTCCGTGAGGTCAAGATCGGTGACGCCGTTCTGCATAATGTCGATGCTTCAGTTGTCGGGAGCCAGAGAGCCCCGCTCCTTCTCGGCCAGAGCGCCATGGAGCGTTTCGGCACCATCACTATCGACAACGAGGCCGGCAAAATCATAATCAAGAGGTAAAACCTGAACGATCATCCAATGATCAGGATTCTTGACGAGCGTTTCGACAATGCCACATTCATAATGGCCGGAGTGGCATGTCTCATTCCTGTACTGGACGGGTACGGCCTCAAGGGCGTGGGGTATCTGTCCCCGCTCTGCCCGCCCCTTATCGGCCTCTGGCTGGGACTCTTGTTACGGGATATTTCCGGGAAGCCCAGGACATGGTTTCTTGTCCTGGTGGCATCCGCCACGGTGGGTTTGGCTGGATGGCTCCTCGCTGATGACGTGATAAGGTTTTCCACGCTGTCAATACGGCTGACACTATATGCTCTTCTAGGCTACCTGGTTCCTTTCCGGAGTGTTTTCACCGGGAACAATTGCGTTCGTAAGGCCGCTGTTCTGGTGCCATCCATTGTGACTTTGGCCGCATGCTCCCTCTCTTATGACAGATTAAGGGCATGTCTGGATCCTGCCTTACATGAAGAGTGGCGGGCGATTGTTTTCCACGCTCTCGACATAGCGATCGGAGCGTCGACTCTATTGGCTGTATGGTGGATGGCGGAGTGTGCCTTCTCCAAAGCCGGCCAGTGGCTGGGCTCGAGGAAATGTTTCAGGATTGTCTCCGCTGTCCCGATGCTGCTGGTGTTAGCCGGTATCGTGGCGGATATCATCGAGTACGGGCTCAAGTGGTGGAAACTGCCTGTTCTCGCCGCCAATCCGGTTACGGTCATAGCTATATCCCTGTTAGTTCGGGCCGCTTTCAAAAGGCGGACCAATGGCTCCACAGACATTTCAGAAGCCGGTTGAAACATTTACTGAGGTTTTCCCGTATAAGCGTTCGCCGACTCTCAACGGAGGGCGGCAACCACAATCACATTAACATATTCTCGCATTTACTAACACATTAACAACATTATTGCGATGAGGACATTTCACCTTACATTCAACCTTGAGGCGGACGGCGCCTGGTACATCGAATTTCCCGGCTACCCGTTCGCGCACCACAACCTTATGATGGTGGCGGGGGCCGACCAACTCTGCCAGTACATTGCCGAGAAGGAGGGACATCCGGAGAAGGCCGTCGTGGATGTGACGACCGGGAGGAACTTCCTGCAGTCCCGCATGCCTGACATCACTATGGAACGTTTCCAGAAAGGCTACGGAGCCTCGTACCACAACTATACCCCTTACGGCCAGGCTCCCGTGGTCAAGCGGAACGGGCGCGACATCGAGGTGACGGACGCGTGGATCTGCCCCGTGACCCTGCTGGTGCTGCACGGGTATCCGGAGCGCATAAACATTTACATTCCCGAGAGCGAGAAAACAGACAATTAAAAGTATATAGGAATATGATAACAGCCTTGATAATAACAGTGACCGTGGCGATCATCTTCATCGCCCTCTACCTCGATGAGCGGGGAACAGTTAAGGAATACCGGGACGAGAACAAGTCCCAGCGCACGGAGATAACCCGGCTATCGGAGGTGGCCCGAAAAGCGTCATCCGAACCCGGAGAGGCGCTTGTGTCGAGGCCGCCCGTGGATGACCAGGATAACTGGGCCTTGACCCCGGACCTTGTCGCCGACGTGGTGAAGTTCAACGGGTATGTGCCGGACAAGAAGGAAGATGCCGTGTTCTTCATGGTTCAGGGCGAGAGATATGTTGTTCCCACAGACAGGCTTCCTTATCTCCTTGTCATGAAGCGATTCAGTATTGATAAGGAAAAGTATGACATCGGCCTGTTGCGTCAGGCCGCGGCTAAGGCCACCGATGCCAGACTGATAGGCAAGGTGTCACTTTCAGACGATGGCGGGGTCCTTTGCTTCTTTGTCAGTGCGATAGAACCCAAGTATGGCCATTTCAGGGATGTATTAAACGAGTATGTCAGTATTATCAACGATCTTGAGACCTGTCTCGGCGAGACTTACAACCAAATGCTCAGTGACAAGGAGGATATCTCCAAGCTTGAGGCCAACGGCATCCCGATCGAGGCTGTCGGCAACCGGGAGGGCAAGATCGTGTCGTGATATCGCGCGGAATAGAGGGCCCGCCGCCGTGAGGCGTGAAAGGCGGCAGGCGGGTCCGGCCGCGCCTAAAACATTCAATGAAGCCATTATTTATGGTGATACAACTGATAAGGTTAGAGTAATGAGAGAATTCAAAAAGAAGAGAGGACACTTGTTGCTGCCTCACAAACCTGGCCGTTTGGAGCGGATGTGGAGCATGCTCAAGTGGATACGCCAGTGGAACCGCATGGGTGGAGGATACTTCGTGTAGACCCTTTGCCAGATGCGATAGACCAATATTCCCGAATAAAGAAGGAAGCGGAAAGGGAATTATCCGAAACAACAAGGCATGGATTAAAGAACGGAGAATCGGATTAAGGAAAGCGGTGATGTTAATATGGAGAGAAGGAAAAGGAACAATTTAGATAATTGAAATATGGCATTCTTCACTCAGGAGTTGGCGATAGACCTGGGCACCGCCAACACGGTGATATTCAAGGACGGCGAGGTCGTCCTTGACGAGCCCAGCATAATAGCGCTTGAGTCCAAAACGGACAAACTTGTGGCGATAGGAACGGAGGCTCAGCAGCTGGAGGATCTGACACCCCCGAGGATCGACACCGTCCGCCCCCTGATGAACGGGGTGATAGCGGACTATGACGCGGCGGAGAAGATGCTCACCGGCTTCATCAAGAAGGCCACCGG
>JAFROA010000023.1 GCA_017429885.1 Bacteroidales bacterium
ACCAGAATCACACAGCACTGTGGTCTGCGGTGATGTCGACTGCCTCTAAATACTCTTTCAGTCTGGGAAGATCTTTCTCGAGAATCATCCAGACTGTTTCCATATTGACACTATAATAATCATGGACCAGTACATGCCGCAAACCTTTTATCGCATCCCAGTCCATTTGAGGATGTGATGATGTAAATTCTGCGGAAAGCCGATAGACACTTTCTCCTATGCACTGAAGATTGTACACTATAGCGTGACAAAGAATCTTGTTTGCAGTGAAAGCCTCACAAGTAGTAGTCCCGACAAGAAATGTCTCTATGTTTGTGATGGCTTCCCGAATCAGCTCCAATCTGGCGGGATCATTCAACTTATCTCTCATATATCAAGTATTTATCCCGATCCGCGGATTGAACGGCGAAAGGTTTCAGATAACCATTCTCAACAAGGTCGATTTGACGGCCTGTAATCCTTTCAAGATCAAGCTTCTGCCTGATAATATCCAATAAGGACACCTTTGCTTTCTGATTAAAATCGACAAGCAGGTCGATGTCACTTTCCGGAGTCTCTTCCCTGCGGGCGAAAGAACCGAACACCCAAGCCTTGGTGACTAAACTTGAAGAAGAAAAGTATTTCTGAATACTGGTGACCAATTCCATACGTACAGGATCCAAAGAGGCAAGACAAGTTTCTAACTCATCGGCCAAGCCCCGCCTTGAAGCATAGCGACGCAAGCGATCCATATTCACGGGATAAACCTCAAGCATTTTTTGGAAATCCACGCTCCCTGTCTTATTCGCTGGTTCAGAAGGACACAAAGAATCCACAAGATTCTTCTCAATAGAAGGAACAGGGCAACCGGAGACCTCGGCCATGGGAGCTTCAGAGACTAGTGGGCCGACAACGATAAAACCCTCAAGGACCGCTGGAAAGAGCTTGTAATCTTTGATTTGCACCACCTTCTCATAATGCTGTCCCAAAGAAAGCAGCATAGAAGTTATATCCTTGCGCGCCACTTCAACAAAAAGATTCTTCCCCTTCTGTGAGACACAATGGTCTATCCCTTCGCAGTTATTGATAAGATAGCCATTAACCTCAAGCATCCAGTCTGTTACCGGCACCTCATATTTGGGCTTTCGCACCACGGCATAACGTCCCCGCCCAACTCTGGATAAAGAACCGTTTTGTACCAATGACCTGATTCGTGAATATACGGTCTGCGGCGGGAGAGCAGGAGACGCCTCAAAGAAATCAGCGACTGTCAATTCCCCGCCACGGTTGAGCAAAGCCTCATATTCCTTGTTCGCATTAGAGCCTTTCATTGCTTTTGTCATTTATGCAACAAATATATCAATAATTCGGCGATAATGCTACAATTATTGCCGAATTATTATATAGTGTCACCTTGTGGGCAATCAGAATCCCATCGCATCGTAGCCTGCGGTAATGTCGAAATACACATCCATATTCCGCGGCTTTTTATCCTTGGCAGACTTAACCTCAAAACAGAGCCGGTCCAGCTTCTTCTCGTCCACCCAAATGCAACGCTGGGAAATCATCTTCGCCTCAAGACCCATCAGCCGGAACAGGACATCGGCAACGATATATTCAAGATGTACATATCCATCCGTCTCGGTAATAACGATGGGGTGCTCCTCATCGTTCCCGACAGGTAGCGAGCCGCCTTCTGTATTAAGCGATTCCGTGACATCTAAATTGTTGTCATGGAAGATGCGGGCCGCGCCTATGGCATCGCCCAGATCTTCAATGCCGAAACGATGTTTGATCATGCCTGCCGCCGCCATTCGATCAACCTCAGTTTTCGCTACCACTCTCGGATTGGGCTGCCCCCCATTGATATTCGCCGGCCAGCCGAAAACCCACGCCTCAAAGTTCTTGACATCCACGCCGATCTCTCTGGCCGTATCACTCATCATTTCACAATAGTCATAGTAGACATCCTCGAAGGAGGTGAATATATTATAATTCAATTTGTTGACTGCAGGAGCATAATAGAAGAACGGATTCCGTCCGGCCTCCGGCATCAAAGCGAAATGCACCGGCTTCATATTCTCATCATAGATGAGAGGGCGGGTCTCAAGACCCATATCATAGGCAAGAAAATAGAGCAATTTGGTGAAGTAACTGGGGCCTATGCCATAGAAATAGTTTTCGCCCCCTCTTCTCAAAGACGCGATGGCACCCCCGATTCTCTCGGCATCTGTCTCTGAGTCACGGAGCAGCGTTACGAGGCGCTCAAGCTTGGGCATAGCGGAATCGCGGTCATTTCTGCGGGCAATTTCTTCCGCCTGGAATCGGCTGATACCGCCCCACATGATGGTAGCCACGAAACCCTTATACGGGTCCTCTCGGAAGAATCCGACCACATCTTCACGTGACAGTTCCGCAGGGAGACTCCGGACTACCTCGGCGAAATCGCCGTTGGTGGATTCCGCCTTTCGCACGGGATTGGCGAACCGGCCTTCACGCCAATGGATTGAGGGTTGGACATATTTGTTGATGTCGTCAATGTGGTTTTCGATGAAATTGAGAAATGACATAATGGGTATAGTTATTAATGTGGTTTCAGATTAATCCTTCTTTGAGAATCCTCCCCCAAAGATGGCTGTCAAAAGCATTATAATTCCGGCAGCAAGGGCGGCTGAGCCAAGATCCACATTGAGTTTTTCTTTCGCCCATCGGGAGGCCGAGTCCCAGATCTTTTTAATCGGGAAGAACTCCTTCCCGGGAAACATTAACCCAAGTATCCAGGCGATTATCCACCAGAAAAGCAATATCATTATTATCGCAGGAGCCGTACACAAAAGCAACAAAATGACCATAGTGTACACAAACACCTGCCCCACCGCTCCCAGACAACCATTCATAGCGTTGACGGAGTCGGAATATTCCGGCCTTGTATTGGAATCCGCCTGATCGTATGCGTCCGAATAATGTCCAGAATCAGACGAACCAGTGGCCATCGGCGTCGTTAATGCCTCCGACTCATGATTAGCCGAAGGTACATCAATCGTTTTTTCAATGGGGACATCATGATATCCCGGCAATAAGAGCCCCAATACCAAGCCGAGCTCATTAAGATCACGAACAAGCACTTGGCGAGGCTTGCTCCCGTCTTGGGGGCCAACGATTCCTGCCGCCTCAAGCTGGTCCATCACTCGACCAGCTTTGGCGTAACCCATTCCGAGACGACGCTGTAAATCAGACGTGCTCGCCCGTTGAAACGTAACCACATAGCGGGCAGCTTCCTCGAAGCGCTCGTCGAGGCCAAAAGGAATAGAAGACGAATAATCTAAATAGTAATCCTCATCGACATCTTCATCAATGTCGTCGTCTAACTCGTCCAGATCGTCGTCGTCATAATCCGGATCGTAAAACATATGTGGTGATTATCAACTATTTATGACGTACAATCCTTTAACGTTATTCTCAAGGTCATTTCGATTATCCGTAAGCACGGAGTATTGTCGTTTCAACTCTTCTTCCTTGTCCGCATTCATCTTATTACCGATGTATTTCCCAGACATTCCAACTAATACAAATGCGATTAACAAAAGAAAAGCCCAGCCCCCTTCCAGATCAGGGACCACATTCGTAATGATAATTAATAGGACAACAGCAGATATCCAAGAAATCCATTTCGCTTTTTTCTTTGATGCCTTAATCGAGGCCGCCATCCCATCAAGCTCTGATTGTTTCTGATCCAAGTTCACCTCCTTCTCAAAAGCTGGCCACAATCCGTCCTTATATGATTGACCCCAGCTATCTCCATTCGCTATACAATCTACTGCCGCGACATCCACTAGAGGAAGCTTAACGTCAAACTTGATCGACAGAAAATCCTTAGCTTCATCATCTTCATCTCTCTCCGTATTGAAATAGAAAATACATTTCTTTCCAAGCATTGATTTCCTGAAAAACTCGAAATCGCCAATAGGAATAGTAATGACATCCTCGTAAGACTTCGGTCCCGAATGCGCACTAAAAGTCTTCAGGTCAAACTCTGCTGGCAAATCATCTACTGAAAGCAATGTCTTATCCAATACACGGTTTTTAGATTTATTGAAAAAAATCAAATCCGCGCATATGTCATTATCTTCCTCTTTAACATAGAACACTAACCTTCCAGAACTCTCCTCGCTGGCCTTTTCGATTTGTTTTCTTGTCTCATTATCCATCACACCCTCAATGACACCATCGAAAAGCCTTGAGCCCGACGATTTCTGGTTTTTGACCTCAAATTGGTTGACCAGATTGTCGTTATTCCAAAAACCGGAATCAACAATTTCAATGGCATCCACGACGCCTAAAACATACCCATGTTTAAGTTTTGATCCCTTATATTGAAAGCTTTCCAATTGGCGGAAAGAGAACAAATCTTTGTAATAATGCTGCTTTAGCTGATCTGATGTAATCATTTTGAGTAGTCTACAGTTTGTTATTGTTTATTTCGGACAAATATGCTTTGCAGATTGCGGGAACGCTGGGGGCAAAGAAATGATCCGGATTATTCCATTCGATCGTATCCGCATATTTCCCCGCCATCTGACGATCTTCTGCGTTGAGGGAATCCATCCTGCGACATACGCTATTCCAGAAACGGACTCCGATGATCTTATACTGGCCGGTACTACCGATTATAAGCATCCGGCTATCATTGACATGCTCACAAAATAAATGACTATTTCCTCCAAGGGTAGCAATCTTGATGCGCCTATTCTTGCCTTTCATCCAGGCGAGGATAGTTTTGAAGTCGACTGAATGTAGTTCCATGATTTAGAATAGTTAAACAGGTTTAAAGATGCTGTGATCTCTCTATATAAGAGATCACAGCAAGATAGTTGATTACCAAGTGCGATACATGATTCCACACTGGGTTTCTGAACCCCTCGGGCAGCTACATGAGCCACAAACAATGTTCAATGAAGTTTTTGAAAATTTAAACATAATAAAGCTTGTTTGAAAGTTAAACTTGGCTCCTCTTTACTCAGGACTGGAGCTTTTCCTGTTTCTTTTCTAAATTATAACGGATTTTCGCCAAGAAGCAATTATCTTCGCTATGATTCTCCGGAACTCCATGCTCGACGAAGCTTTGCCCAGGACATCTGTTACAATACTTACAATAGATCTCTTTCCCACAAATGTCACTATCCCTATAACGCAGTGCCCTGATTTTCAGAAATTTATCAGAATTCCACCAAATTTCCTCAAGCCCCCTCTCCTTAACATTACCGCAATCCATCGGGAAGGCACAGCATGGACTGACAGTGCCATCCGGCTGAAGGTTGAAGCTGGATTCTCCAGCTCCGCAGAACATCATATCAGGCTGCCGTTCAATCGCGCCGACGCTATTCTCAATTGACAAAGGGATTCTGGGGTCTTTCAGCACCTCCAGTAACTGTTCTTCGCTCAAACGCAATTTCTCGGAAGCGAAACAATCCCCGTCCACGCTCGAAGTTATATTGACATCAAATTGTGGCATCCCGTTGACACTTAAGGCAAAGTCGAAAACCTTACCATAAGAATCCTTGTTCGCCCGCATGATCGGACACTTGATCTGAAGACCAATCGCATCATCGCAGCACCAGTGGGCGACTTGCATTGTCTTTTCGCAAGAGCCTTTGCGGCGAGTTATGCTGTCGTGAATCTCAGGAATCGTACTGTAAACACTCAATCCGACATATTGAGGATAGAGATTCCTTAACTCCTCATATAATTTGGGGTTGGAATACAAGGCTTGTCCATTCGTATATACAGAGAAGGCGAATTTGAGATTATGTGCATACCGGAGAATCTTCATAAGGTCCTTTTTCATAAAAGGATCGCCACCAGTAAAGACAATCTTTGTTACCCCCATTCTCTTCATATCATCCAGAACCGGGAAATACTCTTCGGCAGTCATCTCTCCGATAGGCTTCGTTTTTTGAGTTCCCAGTCCTCCCTCTCTCGGAGAATTCGGATTATAGCAATGGACACAGGCCTCGTTACAAGCATATGTGAGCTCAATCGACGCCGCTAGTGGAATCCCTTGAGACTCAACTAGATTTCGATAGTCATTATCAACTGACTCAAAGACCGAGTGGAAATTCCCGACGCCCTTGACACTCCGTAAAAAGGATCTCTTAGTCCTGTTCACAGTCTTTTTGACTCTATCCAATTCTGCTTTTCCCGATACATGATCGGCGAGGATTCTCTTGACAATCAAATCCTTGAAAAAAGAAAGAAGATCGAAGCGCCCGCATCCACACTTCTGACAAATCTCATCGATTCTGAAGCCTTTCTCATAATCATACTTCAATAGCTCATTCCACAGACTGGCAGTCGAACCTTCGAAAAGATATGTCTCTCCCGCCAAATTGTTAAATACGATTGCCGCTTGGCTTTTTTCATTATAGCTGCCTGCAATCCAATGGGGAAGGTGTATCCGTCCATTGAATCCATTGACATATGCTTTGCCTATTCCTTTCGAACGATTGAATAGAACATCCTCCAGAATGAATGGATCGATTCCAAGCTCCGAAGCATAGTTGTTAAACTTATCAGCATAACCCACATATGTTCTCAGGGTGGCATCTTTAGTGTTAAAGACGGATTCCACACTCTCTCCTCTGTCCAGCATCTCAGCAAAAACGGCCGACCGCATGATATCATCAGCGATAACGGGAAGATAATGAGGATTCGACTTAAGCGGATAAGCCTTAAAATAAAAATGGAAGAACTTGGTAAAGAAAGAGGTGCCAATACTCTCCATATGGAGATCCCCGCCTTTATTCAATCTTCGATACAAATTCTCTAGTCCCCTCTTGAATTCCTGGAAATCTTTCTCAACTTGCAATGAATTAAGACTGTCCTCAAGGCAAGAGGTATTTAGCGAATCTATATTCGATCTTGAATAGACCTTATTGGCCTGTCGAAAATCTGGATGACCCCACCATAAAGTAGAGAGACATTTGGAGGCGAAAGGGACAGTACTGTCTTTCCAAATATTAAGTAAACCGGATTTGTCAAGCCGGTATCCAGGTTCGCCATAACGAACCACTGCAGACAACGCAGTTGAGATAGTACTATCATTCTTGCCTAAAAGGCGCTGAGATATCCTTATCTGCCCTTGCAAAGCAATGGAATTGCTATTGAGCGCAGGTTCACCAATTATTTCAGAAAACATATTCTGCCAATGATTAACTTGAAATCTTGGCAGACAAATATATAGGACTACAACATATAGGTCAAGTTCACATTGGTTCAAATCAAACAGAAACGTGTGCCGGCGACATTATCCCTGCTGGCAGGCCCTAAAATGTTCGCCAGCGAGAAAGACCGGACGGTTCCGTATTGACACAACTATAATTAATTCAATGGATTATTCAAACGCCCACTCTTGCTTATCGGGCAAGGTCGATTTTTAGGGTGGGGTACCTTGCTTGCTGAAAATGCCCCTGACGGACTTGCATAGCATATAAGCCAGGCAAGGTCAAGCCATTAAAAATCGACCTTGCCCTACTAAATCATCATTGACATCAGGCTTTATAATAGTAATATTTTGAATAGAAAATCGCATATTAATTGATTTTATGTTCGAAAATTTGCTATATTTGCGTCATGAAGGATGTTCTGGACATATTAGGCAACATTCCGGTCACAAAGGAAACCATATCCTCACTGTATCCCGATGTTGCCGGCTCAAACCAAAAGGTATCCTCTTTGGAGCATAGCGGCAAGCTATTGCGCCTGAAGCGCGGATTATACATAGTCAACCCTGAGTGGAGTGGCAAGCGTGTCAGCAATGAACTTGTCGCCAACCACTTGTACTCCCCTTCCTATGTATCCATGCATACGGCACTTCGATGGTATGGTCTCATCCCGGAACGCGTGCACATGGTACAAAGCATGACAATCAAGCATTCGCGCGTGTTCGAGAACGCTCTTGGCAGGTTCTCATATACCGGTGTCGGTAGGGACTACTTCCCTATCGGACTCCGGCAAGGTGAGACAGAGGGGGCGACCTTCATCATCGCGAGCCCGGAGAAGGCTTTATGCGACCTGATCTGTTCCACCTCCGGAGTGATTCTGCGTTATCAGAAGGAAGCCCAGGCATTTCTGGAAGAGGACCTGCGTTTTGACATGGACGCTTTCAGCCAATTCGATGCCGGTATTCTTCAGCAATGTGCCGACACCGGCAAAAAGACACAATCAATTGAAACCATTATAAAGTTGCTAGGGAAATGAACCAACTATATGAAAAGATGCTTTCGGCCTATGACCAAAGCACGGACACGGCTAGAAGGAACGCGGTTTATGAAGTGAGCCAGCAGATCGTGCTCGCCGGGCTCGCCGATGGTGGTTTCTTCGACAAGGCAGCATTCTATGGGGGGACCTGCCTTCGAATATTCCACGGATTGAACCGCTTCAGCGAGGATATGGATTTCACGCTGCTAAAGGAAGACCCATCATTTAACTTCGAGCAATACTTCCAACCCATCATAGACCAGTTCACCCTTGTTGGCCGAAAGGTGGAGATCAAGAAGAAGGATAAGAGAAGTTTTGGCAAGGTGGAATCCGCCTTTCTGAAAGATACTACAGATGTATACGACATATCATTTCAGACTGAGAAGTCCATAAAAGTTAAGATTGAAGTGGATACCGTGCCACCCCTTAAGTTCTCGACGGAACAAAAATACCTGCTGCAGCCGAAATCATTCCTGACCCGCTGCGTTACGCTCCCTGATCTTTTTGCCGGGAAAATGCATGCGCTGGTTTTCAGAGCATGGCAGAGAAGGGTCAAGGGGCGCGACTGGTATGATTTTGAATGGTATGTACGGAACGGCATCACTCTTGACTGGGGGCACCTGCAAGAGAGGATACTCCAATTCAACGGTCAGGAGATGACACTTGACGAGTTCAAGTCCGCGTTGCGGGGACGTCTGGAAAGTACCGACATATCCCGCGTCAAAGAGGATGTGCTACCCTTCTTGAGCAATCCTGGCGAATTAGATATATGGTCCAATGACTATTTCCTACAGTTAGCGGACATGATGAAGGTTCAATGACCGTATGGCATTAAGCGGAGAATACAGGATCCTCTCTAAATCCATCAAACCACTCTTTCCTCCCGGTCATCTTGTGCAATTGAATAAAAATGAAATTTTTCATAATTTTGTCATGCAGTCCCGGTAATTCCTCTCCCAGACATTCGTGCTGGTGATGAATCCGGGTTTTTTGCTTTCACAAATATAGTTATTCAAAGGTATTATTCAAACGCCCACACTTGCCTATCGGGCGATCCGAGACTCCTGGGTAACAATACGCACATCATTTTGACGCCGGGAGCATTTAAAATGATGACTCGGCGTCAATAGAAGGGGTAAGATGATGCCGATCTAACAGAATGTGACCTGGGAAAGCCACTCGGAATAAAAACGGGCCGACTCTTTCCCTATCTCGTCTCGGGTCATTCGCAAAGTATCCTGCAACTCATCAACCTTTATCATAACAACCAATTATTCAAGAAAGGAAACAAATCTATGACTCGATGCCCATTTCTCTCCTGCCTTTTCTTATACTGGAATCCAAGACCCATCCGGCAGCCTTTAGTATTCTGTGAAACTCACTGTATTTCATTTTTCATTGTCAAAGTTTAGTAGCACAATTATAGACACCTCCTCTCGGGCAAGCTCTAATTTTAAATGGGGGTATCTTGCCCGCCGACAAGGCCACTGACAGCCCTGGAACGCATTTTGTGACGGCAAGATCCCGACCCTGAAATTCGACCTTGCCCGAAATGGAGAGGTGGAAGTAACGACTATTCCCAGGGGAACATCTCGTAGTTGGCTTCCATGTCCTTGCCGAGTTTCCAAAAGATAGTGTCGAGCACTTTCATGTAACCCATCTCCGGACAGCCGAATCTGGTGCGGAAATCCTCGATTACGGGATGGTGCTGGAGCGACTTGTAGGTGTCGATAATATCCTGATAGACGGAATCCTGATGATCCAGGCGGGTCTCATCTGGGTCAAATGGCTTTTGGAAGACCATAGCGACATTCTTGTCGAAAATGGGATATTCGCTGTCGGAGATGAGGTTAAGCATTTTTGTCACGAAGGAGAAGTTGCTCTTTCCCATGGCCGGTCGAAGATCCTCAGTGACACTCCTGGCATTCTGGCCGGTATAAGAGTCTCTCAGGGACTCCATCTTCCGGAAGAACGCCTCTTTAGCCTCCGACGAGACTATTCCCATCCCATATAAAGAAGAGAAGCTCCACTGGAACAGGAGGTTAGAGCGGATATCCCCTTTCTCGAACTCATTCTTAAGAAAGGAGTAAACAGCGGCATTGACAGCGAAAGCGGAATTATCCAACAAATCCGGATTATGGCTAAGGGAATACTCCAACAGCCGGACTGCATTAGTATTAATCATAAGGGACAACTTTTTTTGCCCTCAATTATAAATCAAATTTTCCAAACAACAAAAAATGTCGCACCAAAAACTGGCTTATCTTCATGAAATACCGACTTTTCGCCAAAGTGGCGCACATTGGTCGGCCATATAGCGGTGTCTGACGCCTTTTACCGTGCGCCAAAGGCCGATATCAAGCCATGGCGCACGGCCAGGCCCTACCAAAGACCATCATTTCGCCCCTCTGGGGCGCCACTTTGGCGAAAAGATCAAAAATGAACGCCATAGCGCATGCCACACTGGCCGGAAGGACGAGGAGGGTGACTATTCAAACAGTTCGGTGGCCTGGCGGAAGAGTTCGTCGATGAGGTGGGTGTCGGTGGTTTTCTTGGGGGTGGTGGTTTTGGGGAGTTGTTTTTTGGTGGGGGCGGGATTCCCGGTCGAGCCGGGAATGACAGTGGTGTCAGGGAGATTCTTCACTTCGTTCAGAATGACATCGTTAGAACCGGGAATGACAGAAGGGGTGCCCGGTGCTTCGACAGGCTCAGCAACCGTGGAGGCAGGCTCAGAAGCAGGGGCGGCAGGGCGGGACCAGCGCTCGAAGAGCGGGACGAGCGCCATGACGGCGATAAACAAAACAAACACGATCCCGGCAACCGCGGGCATGTCGCTCTTCAGGGCTTTCTGGACCTCAGCGACCGATGAATAACGGCCCTCCGGCTTCTGGGAGCAGAGCCGGCGGACGATGGGCGTATACTTCCTGACCGGGAAGAGCGACATCACCATGCCCAATGAATAAAGGTCGCTACGCACACTGGCCTTCCCTCCGGAACGGACTTCCGGAGCGGCGAACACAGCGGTTCCGGCGGGAGTCTTCAGAATCGATGAGAAATCCGCATCAGACAATCCGAAATCGATGAGCTTCACATTGTTGCCGTTGTACGTCACAAGGATATTGGAAGGCTTCAGATCCCGGTGGAGCACCTGCTTTGCGTGCATGTAGGAAAGGGCGGAACAGATCTCACCGACAATCTTGTCATAGACACTCCGCTCATGCTTTCCCTCCGAAAGGAACTGCTCCAGCGTGCGCCCGTCCACCCATTCCATCTCGATGCAGTTGCCAAGTTCAGTGTCTTTCTTGAAAGAATAATATTCACAGATGCCCTCGTGGTCCAATGAATATCCGATCTCGAATTCCTTTTGGAGGAGCCTTTCGTACAACGGATCCCCGCGAAAACCCTCTTTCAGGCACTTGAGGACCCGGAACCGGCCGCCACGGTCAAAACGCCAGATCTGGGAATATCCTCCCTCGGAACTGCTCACGAGTTCCCTGGCCGAAGAACCGGCCTGGGCCTGTGCAGAAGGATCACCGAAGAACTCTGAGGATATTAGCATAGTCAAATATCCGCATTTTTGCCTACATTTGCAAAGCCCCATAGCTAAAGTTATCGGTAAGTCAGAAAAGTATTGCAGAATAAGCTGTCATACATCCTTATAGCAGTGTCGTTGTTCTTCGGAACAGTGGCATACGGCCAGGGTAGCAGGCTAGACATGGCTCTGGACAGTTACGAAACCATCTGCGACAGGTGTATTCTACTAAGGGAACGGTCATTGCAAGGA
>JAFROA010000249.1 GCA_017429885.1 Bacteroidales bacterium
CAGGTCTTTCTTCGGACGTATCATATATTCATTCAAGAACCGTTACCTACTTCAGGCCAACGTCCGAGCGGATGCTTCCTCCAGGTTCGCCAAGCAGTACCGTTGGGGTGTGTTCCCTTCCGTGTCCGCGGGTTGGGTCATCTCCGAGGAACCCTGGTTCAACAATAAGGGATTCATCAACTACCTGAAACTCAGAGGTTCATACGGTCAACTCGGTAACGAGCGGATAGGTTCCGAGTTCCCTTACCAAGCTTTGATGGAGTTCGGAAACTCCTACATGTACGACAAAGGCTCCAAGTCAGTCTCGGCCATTCAGATAGCCCACCAGACCTACTACGCGTTCGAGAACATAACATGGGAGACCACGACTTCGACAGGATTGGGTATCGACGCCGCCTTGCTTGACAGCCGCCTTTCCCTCACTCTTGACGGTTACTACAAGAAAACCTCCAACATGCTGCTCACCCTGGGCTTCCCGTCCTACGCGGGATTCTCCGCCCCCCAGCAGAACGCGGGTGACATGAACACCTGGGGCTGGGACCTGACTCTCGGTTGGGCTGACAGGGCCGGTGATTTCTGGTACAATGTCTCTGCCAACATCTCCGACTATCGATCAAAGATGGGTTACCTCGGAGACAGGAGAAACATCAGCGGCAACTATATCACCGAAGAGGGTTCCTACTTCCAGGAATGGTACGTTTACAAGAACGCTGGCATTATCCAGACCGAGGCGGACATGCTCAATCCTGACGGTAGCAAAATCGCCGTGCTGAACAAGAGCGACAAGCCCGGGTGTATCAAATATGTGGACCAGAACGGTGACGGCGTCATCAATGCGGATGACAAGGTCAAGCTCGGCAATTCCTTGCCTGAATACCTCTACGGAGCCAACTTCTCCATGGGATGGAAAGGATGGGACTTCAACATGTCATTCCAAGGCATCGGACATCAGCTGGTTATGTTCGACACGGCCAGAATCCAACCCGGAAGAAGGCAGTGGGGAGCGGTTCCTTCGATATTACTCGGCAACTACTGGAGCAAACACAACACCGAAGAGGAGAACCTCAAGGCAAAGTACCCTTATGTTACATGGAACAATACAGGTAACATCTACGCCGGTTCTGATTTCTGGCTTTTCAACGGTGCCTATTTCAGGGTTAAGAACATTACCCTTGGATATACGATTCCCGCGAATATCCTCTCAAAGACATTTGTCAAGAACCTTCGCCTGTACGCCAGCGTGACGGATCTTCCCGCCATCAGCAACTATCCTAAGCAGTGGGATCCTGAGGTTGCCACTAACAGCACTTACATCTCCACTTCCTATATCTTTGGTCTTAATGTTAAGTTCTAATCGATTCAGCGGCATGAAAAAGATATTATCATTCTCAATTCTGATAGCGGCGCTGATCACAACATCCTGCGTCAACCTCAACCTCAATCCTCTTTCCGAGGGTTCCAGCTCAAACTGGTACTCCTCAGCCGAGGAGATAGAGATGTCCCTGTCCGATCTTTACAGGACGGATTTCTTCCCGATAGCCAACAACCTCTGGGGGGATGATTTCAGCCAAAGAACCACTCTCCAATTCACCAACAACGGCTCCCTTACCGCCTCTAACGGTACAGTAAGTTCGAGATGGACTAATTACTACAAGGGAATATCCCGCTGTATGAAACTCCTCTCCATGATGGACAACGCCAGGGAGATGGGGGTTCCTGAGGCCAAGATAACCCAGTATGAGGGTGAGGCATATTTCTATATCGGATACGCTTACGGTATGCTGGCCTTCTATTGGGGAGACGTTATCCTCTACAAGGATGTTATCTCACTTGAAGACGCCTACATCGCTTCCAGATCGCCTAAAGCGGATGTTCTCGCATATTCATACGAGTGCCTGGACAAGGCCGCGCAGATGCTCCCTGAATCCTATTCCGGGATCCAACGATTCTCCAAAGGAGCCGCTTATGCGTTCAAAGCCAGGGTGGCAATTTGGAATGGCGACTATGCCACCGCGGCTGACGCCGCCAAGAAGTGCATGGATCTAGGCGTTTACAAACTCCATGAGAATTATGGGGATCTTTTCAAAACTGACTGGTCGGAAGAGTGGATATTTTTCTTCAGAGGCGATGTCGCTTTGAAAAAGTATTATTGGATGGCCAGCCAGCCGAAAGACCTTCTTCCCAGGAACCACGGTGGCTACAGTTCCTGGAACCCCAGCCTTGAGCTCGTCTGCTCATACACTTGCACAGATGGCCTGCCCATCGATGAGTCCCCTCTTTACAATCCCAAGTCTCCCTTCGACAACAGGGATCCGAGAATGTCTGAGACGATTATCCCGTTCGCCACACTCTACACTCCTTGCGTGGTTGACGGCACTTACAACCCTGATGACTGGGCTTTCCTTGGAATCGAGTTCACTCCGGATCCGACACGCACGCTAGTCAAACGCATTTCGGACGGAGTTTACATTGGTAACAACGACTCGAAGGCCCGCGCTGAGCATGCCGCCTACAATGGCTTCGTACTCAAGAAATACGTCACCGAGTCTTGGAAAGAGAACGGTTTCAACGGTTCTCCGGAGACCTACGCCTACATGAGGTACGGGGATGTCCTTCTGATGTATGCTGAATCAATGATAGAGCTTGGCCAATGCACCCAGGATGTACTCGACAAGACCGTCAATGCCTTGAGGGAAAGAGCCTATAGAGGCACAGGTATAGAATACCCCAGGGCGACTGTAAAATCCCAGGCTGAAATGAGGACGATGATACGGACCGAGAGAAACGCCGAGCTCGCCCTTGAGGGATTCCGCTATGAGGATCTCCTACGCTGG
>JAFROA010000250.1 GCA_017429885.1 Bacteroidales bacterium
TCCGTGATCCCATCGTTGAGCTCCAGAAGCTGATCATCGCCCTCGAAGGAGTATGTGTATTTCTTGTTGAAGGACCTGTAGTTATTGAGTCCCTCAAGCATCCGGTATAGAGGATTGACGTAATACACAAGAAGGAAGAACAGCAGCATCAAGATGAGAAGCAGTCCGACCCCGACAGCCACCGCACCAGGAATGATGCTGCGATAGAACCCTCTCTGGAAAGTCTCCGAGTTCTTCTTCAACTCAGCGTATATGGCGTCGTCAAGATTGTCTATATATGCGTTAAGTCTCTTGAATTGCGGTTGAAGACGTTCAAAGTACCATGTCCTTGTGTCTATGAAGTCCGAGAGCAACACATCGCTCAACTCCATGGAAGTCAGCATATAAGCCGAATATGCATATACCACGGAATCAGTCAGGGGCAGCATCTTGTCCGAGACGAGTGACTGCCTGAGCGAATCACAATGCGCCATGAACTCTTCCTGGTGGAAATCCGGCAAAGCAGAGACCGCATCATCTCCGATCACCGCCAGGATGCCTAGGTTGTACTGACTGCTGACCTCGGATAGCTTTTGGGCCACCCCGACGCTTTTGATATTGTCAGCCATCAAGTCAGAGACATAATGGCTCATCCTGGAGTATTCGAGGATGGATATGACACTCGAGGCAAGAAGAGCCACAGCTATTGCTGAGAGGCTGAGAGTCAGCTTCGTCCTCATCGACAGCTTTGTGTCCCTTATCCTTTCTTTAAGTCTCTTGAACATTCAAACCGATAATATTCAGTTTACAAATATATTAAAAATCCTCTTATCGGTACACACCGAGAATTGTCCCGTAATCCCTCAGGCATTCCTCGCTGGGATAAGCGTTGAAATAAGTGGAGTCCATATAGACCGCGAAGGACGTGACATTGCTGATTCCACGGCTTTTGTAAACTTCCAAGTCTCGCGCGAACACTTCGGGATGCCATGGTAATTGAACCGCCGGCTTCTTCCAATCACTGGCCAGAGACACGTCCAGCCAATATTCCAAGACGACAGCGGTCTCGGCAGGAAAAACCTTGAGATTGGCGTCTAATAACTCCATCACTCTCCTATGGGACATCCTGCCTTTCCGCCCAGGGGCATCGAGGTCAGATAATGGCCGGTCCCACTGCCTCTCGATAGGAGCGAATTCAAGGAATATTACATCAGATGGCTTGACTTTCACAGGAGGCTCCATGGTACGCTGATACGCGAGATGGGCCAGAGTGGCTTCCGGATCAACCTCCCTGATGGCTTCAAGCATCCGGTTCTCGATTATAAGAGCCTGCTCACTCGCCGAGTACTCCCTGCATAGAGGGCAAAAACAAGGCTCAGAGTTGTCGTCCAACCAGAAATAATACCGGTGATTGGTCGTGGGCAAATCCGAGGCGAACTTGGCGGCTCTTGAAGAAATCGTCTCCAAAGCCTTATCAGAATGGGCGCAGCAGTTGAAATCAGCCACCCTCTTTCCTTCCCTGTTCATCCTGAACATGGTTGAATCCTCAGCGAACAGGTCCCTGGGAAGTAAATCACCCATCGCATGGAGTTGGTGCTCAACATCTATTCCCATCCTCTCACACTCCCGGAAGAAAATCCTGCCCTTTTCCAAACGCATGAAATCCGACACTTGCGAGGGAGTCACATGGGTCCCTATGGTGTTGATACCGTTCCGTTTGGCTATAGATGGCCAAGAGGTAGACTCGAGATCCTCCACGGATAAGACGGCTCCCCTCATCTTGAAAAAAGGATCCTTGTCAGCCTTAGCCTTAAAGAACACATTCGGCTGGTGGAAATCCGCTTTCTTGTCATCTGTCAGTTTCAAAGAGTACCAGTTGACATCGCCATCAGGCCTGAAATCAGCCCTGAACACCCCCATAAGGAAGCCATTCTCAACATCAACACCGAATTCAGCAAGCTCTTCCAAAGTGACACTTCCGGCGATGGAATACCCATCAGGCCTTATCTCATGGCAATAATCGAGGGTGCTGAAATTCCAGTCATAGTCGAATTTACGGTATAACTCACAAGTATAATCCAGGACATGGCCGGCCGGATCCATCTCGGCACCTATATATTTGTCAAGCTCACCGGCATGGGAGAAGAAAATCTCCGCCCTGTCCTCGGGCGACACATCCATCTCGTTGGTGAAATCACCTTTCAGGGCCAACGTGGTGTCCTGTATGTCGAATCTGAACAAGAAAAGGTTGTCCGTGACCATGCACTTGAAAACAGTCTCGTCATCAAGTCCGTCCCATGGAGCATGAAACCCTACCACAGGTGGAATGGCATCCCATACCGCAGCGGTAAGAAGCCCATCCAAGGATGGCGCGACCGGTGAATATGGTATCATGAAACACTCTTCATCTTTGTGACCACATGAGACACA
>JAFROA010000251.1 GCA_017429885.1 Bacteroidales bacterium
ATGGCCTTCTTAAGACCTGCCTCATTAAGGTCCATTCCGACATACTCCCACATAATATAACCAAGTTTCTTATGGAGAGAATCAACAGTCTTCTTACCCTTTATTGAGAAGAGTTTGTCAATTCTGGCCTGGACTGCCTTCTCAGCCTCCTCAAATGCGGGATCATTAATGTCTGTCTTAGGCTCGGCGAACTTGTTGGAAAGGAAATCAGCAATCGTGACAGGAAGTACGAAATAACCATCCGCAAGACCCTGCATAAGAGCTGAGGCACCGAGACGGTTTCCACCATGATCTGAGAAGTTGGCCTCTCCAATAGCATACAAGCCAGGAATGGTAGTCTGAAGATCATAGTCGACCCAGATACCACCCATCGTGTAATGGATAGCGGGATAGATCATCATAGGCTCTTCCCAAGGGCTGACATTATTGATCTTGAAATACATGTCAAACAGGTTGCCATAACGCTCCTGAACCCTTTGGTGACCAAGCCTCTTGATAGCGTCAGAGAAGTCAAGGAACACTGCGAGACCTGTCTCATTCACTCCAAAACCGGCATCACATCTCTCCTTGGCGGCTCTGGAAGCCACATCACGAGGAACAAGGTTTCCGAAAGCAGGATAACGACGCTCGAGATAGTAATCACGATCCTCCTCAGGAATCTGGGAAGGTTTAATCTGCTTCTTACGAAGCTTCATAACATCCTCCATATTCTTAGGTACCCAGATACGGCCGTCATTACGGAGGGATTCTGACATAAGCGTAAGCTTGCACTGCTGCTCACCATGAACAGGAATACATGTGGGGTGGATCTGGGCAAAGCAAGGATTGGCGAAATAAGCGCCTTTCTTGTAGCATTGCCATGCAGCGGATCCGTTGCTGTTCATAGCGTTGGTTGAGAGGAAATAGGTGTTTCCATACCCTCCGGTCGCTATAACAACAGCATGAGCTCCGAATCTCTCTAGTTTACCTGTCACGAGGTTACGGGCTATGATACCCTTTGCCTGACCATTTATAATGACAAGATCAAGCATCTCATGACGAGGATAACTTGTGACTGTCCCGGCGGCAACCTGACGGTTCAAGGCGGCATAAGCGCCAAGAAGAAGTTGCTGTCCGGTTTGACCCCTGGCATAGAATGTACGGCTAACCTGGACACCTCCGAAAGAACGGTTAGCGAGATATCCGCCGTATTCCCTTGCGAAAGGAACTCCCTGAGCGACGCACTGATCAATAATGGCCGCACTGACCTCGGCGAGACGATATACATTAGCCTCGCGGCTACGATAGTCACCTCCCTTGATTGTGTCATAGAACAAACGATACACCGCATCGTTGTCGTTCTGATAGTTCTTTGCGGCGTTAATACCTCCCTGAGCGGCGATAGAATGAGCCCTTCTAGGAGAGTCGCTGATACAGAAAACCTTCACATTGTAGCCAAGTTCACCGAGGGAAGCGGCTGCGGAGGCTCCTCCCAATCCGGTACCTACTACTATGATCTCAAGTTTTCTCCTGTTGTTGGGATTGACTAGACGAAGTTCCGACTTACGTTTGGTCCATTTTTCAGCCAACGGTCCGTCCGGAATCTTTGAGATTAATTTTTCGGCCATATTTTAGTTATTAATGATTAGCTAAAGTGGATTCAGTCTGCAATTTTAGTCATTTTTATCGTATAAAACAATTCAAGATACCACTTTCGGTAATTTACGGATATACATCATCTTGTATTTCCTATAAGCCTTTTTGACAAAACGGTCGTATCTTGAGGGAGACATGTTTTTGGAAAAATGGTTGTCAATATATTTCTCCACTTCCACACATTCTTCCGCACATCCGTTGTCAAATCCATATATTCCTTTGATAACCAATGATTGACTACATATTTGAGCCCCATCATCACCTTTATTTTCTTTCATAAAAGTAGGTATGTGATCGCTTTCAAACACTTTAAGGGGAATATAAACACAAGTGGTCGGACAACCCAATACTGTCCATGCCACCGTCTGAGTCGGATCCTCTCCAGGAAGAACTCCCTCAAATACTATAGCTGAGGCTGATATATCCCTCATAATAGGTTTTCCAGAACGTGATATACTGTTTATCAGTTCTTTATGACCTGCTGTTGAAATTTCTATTCCTTTTAATATGTCAACAGCTTTAGCGAACCTATCTTCTCCTTTCCTGTCCGCAGGACGACCAGACCTGGTATAATTAGTCACAATCATGTAACCTTCTGGCTCTTCCGACACGTTGTAACGGCGATACGAATAGTTATTAACCTCATAATAAGCGGCTCCACCTTTAGCGTCAATAATACCGAAGTTAGCCTCCACGCCCCAAGGTTTAGGCAAAGACTCAAGAAAGCGCTCAAAATCCCTGAGGTCCGCACATTGACCAAGAGCCTTGAACATGACCTCTCCTTCCTTATCCATCATTGAAACAGGAACATCATCATCTTTAAGGTCATAAGTGGCTGTATTCATAATGCAAAAACCAACTGAATTGGTGCCTGCCCAGACTTCACCTCCCTTTGATGAGGAATTCACAAGTCCAATGAAATCATAAGATGTTCCTTTAAACCACTGCATTCTATTATTAAGCTCACCTGTGTCCCGATGCTTAAGCATGACCGGTCTTCCATCTATCCTGGCATTACCGGATATAATAACAGAAGTGCAGCAGAAAGCTTGTAAAGAGACAGCGGCGAAAGCGGCAGTCAAAATCAATCTAAAATAACGTGCCATTCTCTGTCCTGTTTGATTCAAGTTCAGCATCCAATCCAAGATGACGATAAGCCATCTCGGTGGCTATCCTTCCGCGTTGAGTGCGCACTATGAAACCTTCCTTTATAAGGAAAGGCTCATAAACCTCCTCGAAAGTGCCCTGATCCTCACTGATTGCGGTGGCTATCGTATTGGCTCCGACAGGGCCACCCTTGAATGTGGTTATTATAGTTCTTAATATCTTATTATCAATAGAATCCAATCCTCTCGTGTCAATCTTGAGCTTATTCAAGGCATACCTCGCAATCTCAAGATCAATGTGACCGTCTCCCATGACCTGAGCGAAATCACGTACCCTTCTCAGAAGGCCATTCGCTATCCTTGGGGTTCCGCGGCTACGGAGAGCCACTTCCTTGGAAGCCTCCTCATCAATTGTCACATTCAGGATCCTAGCGCTTCTACGCACTATTCTAACTAACTCAGAAGTATCGTAATACTCTAAAGGACAAGTGATTCCAAATCTTTCCCTAAGAGGAGCTGTCAAAAGTCCACTTCGTGTGGTGGCTCCAACAAGAGTGAAAGGATTGAGGGATATCCTAACTGATCTAGCTCCAGGGCCTTTGTCAATCATGATATCTATCACATAATCCTCCATCGCGGAATAAAGATATTCCTCCACCTCTGGAGAAAGCCTATGGATCTCATCGATAAAAAGCACGTCACCTGTCTCGAGAGAAGTGAGAAGACCGGCAAGATCGCCTGGTTTGTCCAAAACCGGCCCGGAGGTCACTTTCATATTGACCCCCATCTCGTTAGCTATGATGTGTGCGAGGGTGGTTTTACCTAGACCTGGAGGACCATGGAAAAGCACATGATCAAGAGCCTCTCCCCTCATCTTGGCCGCCTTTATATAAACATTGAGATTGGACACTATCTCCTTCTGCCCCGTGAAATCTTCAAGTTCTCTTGGACGGATAATTCCGTCCAAATCCTTATCTTTGTCAACGTTTGTGTCCCTAGGATTGAAATCTGTCATCAGAGAGTCAATTATCAGATACAAATATATTGATATTTTTTATAAGATTTGATGGTTTTGTTTTAGTTGTTGAAATGTTAATAACCGCTTTAATTATTTTATAATCAATTATTTCTGATTGTATTTTATTAATAGTTGATTATTGGTATTCCCTTAAAAAATTGTTGAAAAAGAAGCGGGAGCTTCATAATAACAATCAGAAGAGAGTTTTCAACATTTGTTTTAACATGTTTTCAACACACTTTTGACTATTGATGTTGATAAGTGGAAAATCATCGTCTGAGCTTGCCTCTAAACTTGCGGTAAGGAAAGAAGTCTTTTGCAAAGGTCTTTTTCTCTCCGCGAGGTGGTTTGTAGTGAGTCAAACCGCAAAGAAAGGTACTCATGTTATAGTTCTTCCTAATAAGGAAAGCGCAGAGTATTGCGCTTCAGATCTTTATGATTTGGTGGAGGGCGATATTGTCTTTTATCTTCCCGACAGCGGCAAAGTGGTGGAGAAAAGTAACTTCAAGTCCTCTGTAGGAGTTCAGAGAACATCCGCCATTGGGAAGTTGATATCTAATAAAAGTAATTCCCAAAGACTGTTTATAGTAACTTATCCTGACGCCTTAAAAGAGAGAATACCTTCCGCCAACATCATCCAAAAATCACTTCTGACTATAAAGAAAGAAGAAGAAATCTCCCATGATAAGATAAAGGAAATACTTGTATCTCAAGGATTTGAAAAGACTGATTTTGTCTCAGCTCCAGGGCAGTTCTCGATAAGAGGATCAATAATAGATGTTTTCTCTTTCTCTTATAATTATCCGTTCAGAATTTCTTTTTTCGGTGATGAGGTTGAGAAAATCCATGTATTTGATTGCAATACCCAGCTTTCAAAAGAAGAAAGGGATCAGATAGAGATATTTCCTGACTTATCTTCAAACTCTGAAGAAAACCTCATCAGTATATCTGATTTATTCCCCGAGGAATCTGTTATTTGGGCCGACTCCTCCGACATGTATAGAAGGGAGGCTTTCTTCAAGGAAATGGATAAATTCAAGAAGGTATTCCTTGAGGTTCCTTTAGAGGTTGATAATGATGATGTCATAAAGTTTGATATATCCCCGCAGCCAGTTTTCAACAAGAATTTCGAGTTGCTTTCCGCAGATCTGGCCAAGAAGATAGAAGGGGGATATAAAGTATTTATATTCAGTGAGAAAAAGTCTCAGATTGATCGTCTGTTCTCCATTCTGAAAGAGAATAAGGGACTTCTTCCTGAATTCGTTCAAGGAAAGAATATACATGCTGGCTTTGTTGATAATCAGGAAAAGGTTTGTTGTTATTCAGATCATGAGATATTCGACCGTTTCCACAGGGTAAGCGTAAGAAGAACAGTTGAGAAGAGTGAGCAGTTGACCCTTAATGACTTGACTGCTTTCAACATAGGAGATTATGTTGTCCATATAGATCACGGAGTCGGGATTTTCGGAGGACTTGTGAGGATGAGGGATGACAAGGGAAGAATGCATGAGGTTGTGAAACTCATGTATAAGGATGGGGATGTGGTGTTTGTGTCCGTTCATTCCTTGAATAAGATATCCCGTTTCCGCTCCAAAGATGGTGAGCCTCCTAAGATAAACAAGCTTGGTTCCAAGTCCTGGCAGACTCTGAAGGCTAGCGCAAAATCCAGGATTAAGGATATTGCGAAGGATCTGATTCAACTTTACGCTAAACGAAAGGCCTCAAAAGGATTCGCTTTCTCCGCGGACAGTTACCTTCAGGAAGAGTTGGAGTCTTCTTTCATGTATGAGGATACTCCGGATCAGGAGACAGCCACCAAAGCGGTTAAGAGGGATATGGAAGATCCCAGTCCGATGGATCGTCTGATTTGCGGAGATGTGGGATTCGGAAAAACAGAGATAGCTATCAGGGCCGCTTTCAAAGCAGTTACAGATGGAAAGCAAGTGGCGGTGTTGGTTCCCACAACCATATTGGCTTTGCAACACTATACCACATTCTCATCACGTCTTAAAGATTTTCCTTGCTCGATAGACTATGTCAGTAGACTTAGGACCACCAAGGAGGTTAATGATATTAAGGAGAGACTCAAAAACGGCTCCCTTGATATAGTGATAGGAACCCATAAAATGCTCGGGAAGGGATTCGAATTCAAGGACTTAGGTCTTCTGATTATAGATGAGGAGCAAAAATTCGGCGTTTCCGCTAAGGAAAAGCTTAGACAGCTTAAATCTTCCGTAGACACGTTGACTCTCACTGCTACGCCTATTCCCAGGACACTTCAGTTCTCTCTTCTTGGAGCGAGGGATCTCTCAATTATCAACACACCGCCCCCAAATAGGATTCCTACCCAGACTGAGATAATCCTTTTCAATGAAGAGGAGATAAAGAGCATCATCAATTACGAGCTCGCCCGGGGAGGTCAAATATTCTTCCTTCACAATAAAGTAGAGGAGTTACCTTCAATCTATGAGATTATCCACAGGCTTGTTCCAGACATGAAAATATGTGTGGCTCATGGGCAGATGGAACCGAAGGAGTTGGAAAACAGGATGTTGGACTTCATAAGAGGCGATTATGACATGCTTCTGTGCACCACCATAATCGAGAACGGATTGGATATTCCCAACGCCAACACGATAATAATAAACCAGGCGCAGAATATAGGATTAAGTGATCTGCATCAACTCAGGGGCAGGGTGGGGCGCTCCAACCGCAGAGCGTTCTGTTACCTCATAGTACCTCCCCTTGTTTCCATAACCGAGGACGCAAGAAGAAGGCTCAAAGCCATCGAGGAATTCTCCGACCTTGGCAGCGGATTCAACATTGCCATGCAGGATCTAGATATCCGAGGTGCGGGAAATCTTTTGGGAGCCGAGCAGAGCGGTTTTATAATGGATATGGGTTATGAGGCTTACCAGAAGATTCTATCTGAGGCCATGGAAGAACTTGGAGTTGAGACGGGTATGAAGTCTCGAGGTAGCGGGGACACATATTCCAACGACTGTACCGTTGAGACTGATCAGATAGCTATGATACCTGATTCCTACATAGACATTACCGCCGAGAAGATAAGGATATATAAGCAGCTTGACAATCTTTCCAGAGATAAGGATATTGAGGCTTTCAGAGGGAGTCTGGTTGATAGGTTTGGAGACCTTCCCCCTGAGACGGATAATCTTTTCGATGTTTTGAAAATTAGGAATCTTGGAGGACATTTAGGTTTCGAGAAAGTTATCATTAAGAACGGAATGATGATCATGTTCTTTATTTCCAACCCGATGTCACCCTATTTCAAGACAAAGGTATTCTCGAATATACTGGCTAAAGTGGGAGAAAACGATAAATTGTTCAATCTTAAACAGACAGAAGGTAAACTCAAGATAGTGTCCAGGGGAATAAACTCGCTTCCCGCCGCCTTGTCAACCCTTCGGAGATTGACTTGATATTTGTTCCGATATGTCAAATTTGTTGATAGAAATAGGAAATACCGCCTTGAAGGCAGCGTGGTCTGAGGGAATGACCCTTGGAAAGACCTTCCGGTATCAAGGCGAGAAAATGTTTGGTTTCATAGATTCTCTAATAAGCAAAGAGAAACCTTCCGTGATGGTGGTGTCATCCACTATCGACATCAGTCCGGAAGAGGAGAATAATCTGCAGACCAAGTGCGGTAAACTTGTGTTACTTGACAGAAACCACACAGTCACAACGACTTACAACGGTATTCCTGAATATGTTTCTCCCGACAGGGTGGCTTCGGTTATAGCTGCGAGATATCTTTTTAAAGGCACAGGAAGCGCCATATTTGATTTCGGGACAACCCTTTCCGTGGATTTTCTAAGTCCGAAAGGGGTTTACGAAGGAGGTAATATATCGCTCGGATGCAGGACAAGGTTCAAGGCTCTTAACCGCTATTCAAGGACCCTACCGCTTGTGGATACTCCTCCAACAGTCAATCCTACAGGCAATTCGTTGATTTCGTCAATAGAATCCGGGGTGATTGGCGGCATAATGTTTGAAATACAGGGCTACTTGTCTCAATTTCCTGAAAAAACCCCCGTTTTTACTGGTGGAGACGCTTTATATTTTGCAAAAAGAATGAAAAACTCCATCTTTGTAGTCTGTAATCTTGTGTTGATGGGGTTGGCGATAATTGCTGACAATTATGCGGAAAGGAACGATTAGAAACATACTTCTGGGGCTTGTCCTTATATTCTGCTCTCTGAATGTTTGGGGGCAGGATGAGGCCTATAGTTCATATTCCCCTTATTCAATGTATGGTGTGGGGGATATGTCCAAGTTCGGAACGGCATATAACAGGAGCATGGGAGGAGTTGGTATTGCCACGAGGGACAGGAGGAATATAAACATACTCAATCCCGCCGCGGTGACCGAGAGGGATATCCAGTCTTTCATGCTTGATTTCAGCCTTGCGCAGGGCAACAGGTACTATGCCCAAGGCGATATGAGGAGTGCGAACAATACATTCAACGTCAATAACATCATTATCTCATTCCCGGTGTGGAAGTCTTTCGCGATGTATGGCGGACTATCTCCTTACAGCAGCCTTGGATATAATATATCAGCCTGGGAGACAGATCCTGCGGTAATCGCCATGACGGGTCCCATCCTTAACACAGTGAAGGGATATGGCAGCTTGTCCAAGTTGTTCTTAGGAGGAGGTTTTGTTCCATTCAAAGGATTCTCCATTGGTGGAGAGGCGCAGTATATTTTCGGCAACCTCCACAAGGATAACAGTTTCACCATGTCAGAATCCTCTTTCAGGAGCATAAAGAGCGGCTACACTCTCGGCCTGAACACCGTCAAGGGGAAATTCGGCGTCCAGTACGCCTTCCCGGTGTCAAACAAAGCCTCTATGGTCTTGGGCGCCACTTATGAGCTCGCCGCAGATCTCAAGGGTTCTGTTGACAGGTTTGAGGTTCAGGTAATATCCTCTATCAACGACTCCACCCCTTCACCCCGCACATTCTCTGAGAAACTCGGTAAGGGAAAGGTCAGGTTGGCCAGCGAGATGGGATTCGGTATAGCTCTGAAAGGTGGGGACAAATGGACCGCGGAAGTCAATTATCTCCGCTCCGACTGGACATCCACAGGAATGGATAAGGTGACCGGGTTCGCTAATGTTGGAAACGCCGTGTTCGCCGCCAGTCAGGCACAGTCTGTCCGTGTGGGAATGTCTTACGTACCCAACAGAAACGACATCAGATACTATCGTAAAAAGATAACTTATAGGGCCGGAACTTATTGGGATCAAGCGTATTGCACCATTGATGGAAAGAGTCTCAACGCATTTGGTCTGACTTTTGGAGCGACCCTTCCAGTATTCCAGCTCAACAACGGCTTGACTCTGGGTGTGGATATTGGTCAGAGAGGAGCTTTGAGCGGGAATATGGTGAGAGAGAGATACATCAATTTCAACATAGGGTTGAATGTACATGACATCTGGTTCATAAAACAGAGATACGAATAAAAGAATATAAACAGCATAAAACAGAAAGACCATGAAAAAGATTACTCTTGTACTGCTGGCTTTCGCCATGACGCTCGGAATGAATCTTTCCGCGCAGGACAAGTACGGTCCTAACAAAGATGAGTGCATAAAGTACCTGTCTTATTATCAGGAGTACTACAAAGCAAAGAACTATGATGACGCCCTCCCTAACTGGAGGACCGCCATGAAGCTTTGCCCTCCTACCGCCAGCCAGAACATGCTTCTTAACGGTATGACCCTGCTTGGCAAAGAGATCAACAAGACCAAGGATCCCGCCGTCCGCACCGCGCTTGTCGACTCGCTCCTTATGCTGAACGATCTTAGGGCCGAGTATTATCCCAACTATGCCGTAGCGGCCATGAACACCAAGGGACAATACATGACCCAGTTCTATAAGGATCCCAAGGCTCTCTACGAGGGGCTTGGCAAGATCATCGAGGTCAATCAGGAGAAGACTAAGCCCAGCCTCCTTCTCCTCCAGCTTAATTCGGCTATTGACATGTACAAAGCCGGCAATCTTGGAGCTGAGGAGGTTATAAACACCTATCAGAACGCCATCGCCCTGGTCGGCAAAGCCGAGCAGACCGAAGATGTCACCAAGACCAAGTCCGACATTGAGGGCTTGTTCATCACCAGTCAGGTAGCCAGTTGCGATAATCTCATCGCTCTGTTCACTCCTCGTTATGAGGCTGATCCTGAGAACGTTGAGCTTGCTACCAACATTGTCAAGATGATGGGCAACACCGAGGGATGTCAGAATAACGACCTCTTCCTTAAGGCTGTCACCAAGATGCACGCCGCTGAGCCTTCAGCTGCATCAGCTTACTATCTTTACAAGTTGCATTCTGCCAAGGATGAGACAAGCACCGCTGTCAAGTATCTTGAAGAGGCTCTCGCATTCCCGGATCTTGATTCCGAGACAAAGGCTAACTATCAGCTTGAGCTTGCCACCTATTGCCTCAAGTCCGGTATGAACGGCAAGGCGTTTGACGCCGCCAGGAAAGCCGCTGAGCTTGATCCCGCAAACCAGGGTAAGGCTTACTATCTGATCGGAACCATTTGGGGCTCTGTTCGTTGCGGAGGCAATGAGGTTGAGAGAAGGGCTAACTACTGGGTGGCCGTTGATTACCTGCAGAAGGCAAAGGCGGCTGACGAGTCTCTCACCGCGGACTGCAACAAGCTTATTGGTTCCTATAGTGTGTATTATCCGCAGAAAGCCGAGGCTTTCATGTATGACATTGTCGATGGACAGTCCTACACTGTCAACTGCGGTGGTATGCGCGCGACAACAACCGTAAGGACCCAGAAGTAGCCTTAAGGTTGGTACGCCTGTCACATATGCTTAAGATGATTGCAACCGCTCCAGCGGTTGCTTTCGTCGTATATTCATGCTCCAATAAACTCTCCGAGGCCGCTCATCTTGATATTGATGAGACACCTCTGCAAACCGTTGACAGTCTGTTCATGGTCCAGACTCAGGACGGGGGTTTGAAAATGAGGGTGGAGGCCGACATCATGGAGAGATATGAGAACGACACCAGCTCATACGAGTTGTTCCCGAAAGGACTTCATGTCTTCGCCTATTCTGAGGATGACCAACTCGAGACGGTGCTCCACTCCAACAACGCCAAGCATTTCAAATCAAAGAAAGGCAACCGGGAATATTGGTCGGCTTTCGGAAATGTGACGGTGCAGAATATAGTTAAGCAGCAGACGCTTCAGACAGACACTTTGTATTGGGATCAGGCGAATCAGGAGATTTACACCGACTGTTATGTGCGCATGTTCACCCCTGATGATTTCATGCAGGGATATGGAATGCGTTCCGATGAGATGGCCAGAAACTCCGTGCTTTACAGGCCGTTCAACAGCTATGTGTATGTGCTGCAGGATTCAACAAAGGTAATAATTGATTCAGTGAACTTTATAGGGCCTTTGCTCAAAAAAAGATGATTAATTGAATAAAAATCACTATCTTCGCGCCCCAATACCTATTTGTTTGATATTATAGAATAAAACAATACACAATGGCGATTCTTCAAAAAACTCGCGAAAAGGCCGGACTGGCGATATCCATCATTATCGCTCTGGCCCTCTTGTCTTTTATCGTGGACCCGAGCACTCTTGAGTCCGCGGTTCAGATGATGTCTTCCAAGAACAATGTTGGTGAGATCAACGGAAAGGCCGTTTCTTACATGGATTTCCAGCAGGACATCGAGAATTTCACCACGATTAACGAGATGGTGACCGGCACCACAGCCCAGAACGAGCAGCAGCAGGAGCAGATCCGCAACGCCGCTTGGCAAAGCCTCCTTGACAAGTATCTTTTCACAAAGAAAGCTTCTGAGGCTGGTATCAAGGTAGGAGAGGATGAGATGAAGGCTCTTCTCGCCGGTGATATGGTGTCCCCTGTCATTTCCCAGAATCCCGCGTTCATGGATGAGAATGGTGTTTTCTCAAAGACCGCTCTCCAGAATTTCATCAGCAATGTTTCCCAGGAC
>JAFROA010000252.1 GCA_017429885.1 Bacteroidales bacterium
GAGTAAGCCCTATGGGAATGGAACTGAATGCGATCAAGGGTTTAACTAGCGCTTTAGACAGCACCTCTGGGATCAAGGCTGTGGTTTTCGACTTTTTTGGCAAACTCAAATTAAGAATATCCCCTGCCCAAGATCTCTCTTTTAGCGTTTTCAGAAGCCTTGACTCGTACGGATACAACTATGGCAGAGACTCGGAGGACAGAATCAGATGGGGAAATACCATTATTGACCTCAAGCATGACATCTCTCTCGGAAAGAACTGGCACATCATGAACAACATCTCTTATGACAAGTTTGAGAACTATCAAGGGATGCGTAAAACACTTGGAGAAACTGAGAACTCTTTGGCATTACGAAGCGATTTGGACGAAGCATCTTTCCGATCTGAAGCGATTTGGACAGGTGACAACGGGTGGGGAATTCATACAGGAATAAAAGTCAGATCCGCTAAGTTGAATCCTGGAGGTTCAAGCGAGTTTTCTGATAAGCTCATTTCTCACTTGCCAAAATATGAGAATCCTTGGACTGGAAGGGTCTTTCTCGCAATGGCACATGCGCAAGTAAGTAAAACTAATGAAGGCAAATATGACTTCAGAGTGGCTGGCAGGTTCAACAAGTACTCATTAGCTAAGAGAGTTGCGGAACGGAGGAGAAACTCTTTCACCTCACCAGAACTGTCTATAATGGGAAAAGTCTTCTTTGTTAAATGGGCTGGAGTGGAAGTAACTGCTGATCAAACTGTTCAATATTATCACACATTGGAAGGAATACCAATAGGTTGGTCTATGGATATGTTATTGCCTTCTGACACGGACCTCCCGCCAGAAAAGACATCTCAAATATACTCGGGATTATTCGCCTCTATGAACTCACATCGGGTGTCGATCGGAGGCTACTACAAGAAAATGGACAATCTTACCTATTTCAGGGACGCTTCACAACTATTCAGTCCGGCAGCGGCAAGTTGGCGCGATAATATTAATATCGGATCAGGCTCATCGAAAGGAATCGAGGTTCTTTATGCGACAACATTTGAAAAATTCTCCTCAAAGGTATCGTACACACTATCAAAGACAGACAGAGTTTTCCCTGATCTGAACGAAGGAAAGGCTTTCCCCGCAAAATTCGACCGGAGACATATCCTTAATGTCAATGCCGAATACACCCTTGTTAAACAAAAGGACAGAGAATTTGGCATGAATACTTATTTCACATATCAATCTGGCCATTGGACAACCATACAGGCTGGACAGTTCAGCAGGTGGATAGAGTCAAAAACAGAAGTGGTTATCGATTACTATACTTCCATCCATAATTGGCAGATGCCGCAATACATAAGGTGGGATGTTGGTCTATTTTGGCGTTACAGGACAGGTTCAAATAATCCAGGTACCTTGAACGTGGGGATCTATAATTTGCTCAACCGGCATAACCCGTACAACATCACTTTTGATCCAAAGGATCGGAAGTGGAAACAACTGTCAATATTCCCGATAATGCCTACTATTTCATGGACAATGGAGTTCTAAAAAAATGAGGTTCGACGCTTCCCCGCGTGGACCCTCACTCTAACCACATAATTAATAACACTAAAACTAATAACCAATCGGGTTGTCAGTGGAGAGAACCTCCATCCTCAACCCGATGCAAAGGTACGTCTTTTTTTTATTTATGCAAATAATTTTATAATAAAATTTTTAAAATCTTTGTTTAAACGGATTTAAGTCATTGATTATTCATTGTATAAACAATTACAAAATTTTAAATCGCTTTTAAAGTATCCCCAAATAGAGAGAATCCAAAGGCTATAAAAAACGTTTAATATCCAAGATAAACTGTTTTAGTTACAATTTATCAGTCTCCCACGCAGGCCAACGTCGCCACCGAGATCCGGACATCCGATCCCATCGCGCCTTTCAAAACCATTCGACAAGAATTGAGCGTAGCCCCTGTCGTGAACACATCATCCACCAGAAGGATATGTGAAGTCCCTGACAAGTCCGCTCCCCTTCGGATCTTAAAAGCGCCTTCCACATTGGATCGTTTCCCTTCTATTGACAGTCTTGTCTGGGTCTTCGTCCTACGGGAACGTTTGAGAATGTCCAGCCGCAAGGTGGCTCCAAGGCGCCTGGCTATTACTTCCCCTATTTCAGCCGCTTGGTTATATCCCCTGGACCACCGCCTTGTCCAATGCAGAGGTACTGGAATCACCGTGTCAACATCCGAATACAACTCTGAATCAGCCATTTCCTCCGCAAGCATACCGGAGAAATACCTTCCGGAACCGATATCCCCGCGGTATTTCAAGCCCTTTGTTATGTCCCGATAGCCTGTCGAGGCCCTATAATAGAATAGCGAGGTAGCGTACGAATACGGTTCAGCTTCGGTCAAATCCCTCTGGATAAGGTCATTGAGCCTGTCCGCCATCCGGTTTCTCCTCATTTTGGAATAATAAGTCCTCGGCAAGTCGGCCAGACAGTCAAGGCAGATGTGTTCCTCATGAAGGGAGAGCGACCTTCCACACACCACACACAATCTCGGAATAAACAGGTCAAGAACAGCCCTCCCCACATATCCACTCATCTAAATATCAGATTTGAATATTAATTGAGCCCCCTTCGGTCAAAGAGATTCCCTTGGCGACGGGCTTCGCCCGACCGGTCAATGTCAAAGTCTTGAGATCAAGAGATCCTTTCATGACTTTAAGTTCCACTGAGTTCCCGCTCACCTCACAGGTTCCGAAGGAATATCCGTTACTCCAGAAATAACGTCCTGGCTTCGAAGTGAAATTCATTGTCTTATCAACGCCAGAATAATGGAAATCGCTCAGTGCCAGGACAGCGGCCCAACTGGCCATCGAGCGGGCATAGTGCTTGCCACACTCCGGCTCATCAAAAGGATTCCTCTTCGCCCCATCAAAACGGTCCCTGATCGACTTGATGCACTTCAAACCATCATCAACCATCCCTTCCTGAATCATACCTACCGCCGCACAGTATTCAAACCCGGTCATCGCCTCTGGAAAATAAGGGAAAGGAACCTCGAGTCGTCCTTTCGGCCAGGAAGCCATCATCAAAGCCGCCTCATGTCCCATGACATAAGATCTCATATTGTTGAATTCCCCACTGACATCAGGAACATAATTGTACTTCATCACGCTCTGGAGGGTTTTCCGGATATGGTCCTTGTCTCCAAGGTAGCCGAGCCCACAGATATGCGCCATGTACTGGCCGACAAGCTGATCCACCAGACAACCTTTGCCAAGCTGGAACGGAGGGGTCTTATCAGAGCCCTCAGGAAGGAATTCGAACGTCTCGGGGTCTGTTATCTTGTGCTCATAATATTCCCCATTGAAAAGATTGGCGTCCATCCACGCGCTTCCCTTTTCGAAAAGGCTCCTGCATTTCTTGGCGAACTCCTTGTCTTTCATCTCTTTCGCCATCTCCTCAGCTGCCCTCAAAGCGCCCATATACCAGAATCCCATCTGGGGATTGGGACCGAAATAGTTGACATCCATAGTGTTATGCTGTGAGCCTTCCATAACCCCGTCCTGATTGCCGTCCCAACCTTTCTCTTTCCAAGCGAAAGACAAAGCGCTTTTACATGCTGGCCAATAGCGCTCGAGGAATGCCCTATCCCCGCTAAGCTGCCATTCCCTGTAGAGCTTCATGACGCAGCCCATCTGTCCGTCCGCGGCGATCTGGGCAGGGTCCGGAGCGGAACCCAACGGCAGGTTGACCCTGAAATCCATAGCTCCGTCCGGATTCATAGCATAGTTGAATTCAACATCCCGCATAGTCCTGGCAAGGTCACCGAAAAGGAATGCGGTGGCCACCTCATAGTTCCAGACATGTGTGCAAGATCCGGCGCATGAGCCGTAGTGATCCATAACACCCTCCCAGCCAAGCATGTGGCCGTCCTCGACCCTGAACACGGTCTGGGAACGGAGAACAGCGAGGTTATACAAAGCGGCCTCCTTGACAACATCCGGAATAGAGGAGGATAAGAATGAGTTCACGAACGACAATGTCTTATTTTCGAGTTCCCCAATCCTGGGGATGAGCTCACCTGCTGTCTTCCAGGAATCAGGATAACGCTTGCTGTAATAATTGCCGACAACTTCTTTGGACCAAGCCACCCTGTTGGGGAAATTCCAAGTCAGGAAGAAATTGAACCGGTGAGTCTCCCCGGGGCCGAGAACAGCTTTGACCGACAACGCTCCCATAGGATCGATGTCACGGCCAACAGTGTGTCTCACACTCGCCTTCGGGTTGGAAATCAGGCCGTCGTCACTGAAATCATCCCAGAAATTAAGCATGGCGTTCGACCAATTATTGTCAACAGAGAAAGTCCGGAAGGTCACCTTGTCCCGACTGTCAGTTGACAATGACATATTGCCCCACGCTTTATTCTGAGGATCAACACCTTCCGTGTAATAATATATTCCTTTAAGTCCTCTTGACTCCCTGTACTCGTTCTTGTTGTCCTTGGCTCCGGTAGGAATTCTGTCGCCCTTCCAATTGAGGGTATAATCCTGCCCGTCTTTGCCGATGAAGTTACGGATCGCGCCGCAGACAGCCACTTCAATCTCGTTCCCGGAAGTGTTTGTCACTTCGTAAGATAAGACCGCCAGTGGCAGACCACTGGACTCCGAGTCGCCCGGAACCAGAGGGTTGAATCCCTTGATC
>JAFROA010000253.1 GCA_017429885.1 Bacteroidales bacterium
ATCCTGATCGGCCTGATCAACTACTATGTCACCAGCGGAGAGGACACCGATAAGCTGTTCGCCCTGATCGATGACGCCAAGAAGAACGAGCCTGACAACCCTTCGCTCTACTATGTCGAGGGTAATATCCATGCTCAGCTGAAGCAGTTCGACGAGGCTGTCAAGGCTTATGAGAAGTGCGCCGAGATCGATCCCGCTTATGAGTACGGCTTCATCGGCGAGGGCATCATGTTCTACAACAACGCCGCAAGTATCCAGGAGGAGGCCCAGAACGAGCTTGACGACAACAAGTACATGGCCCTTGTCCAGAAGTTCGAGACCTCGCTGAAGAACTGCCTTGAGCCCTTCGAGAAGGCTTTCTCCATCACAAAGGACGATAGCATCAAGAGCAGCATCGCCGAGTACCTCAAGAACGCCTACTATCGCTTCCGCGACGAGGATCCCAAGTACATGGCCGGTTACGAGAAGTACGCCAAGATTCTCAGCGAGTAACCGTACATTAATGAAAATTTGAAAGTCCGCCTCAAAAGGGCGGACTTTTTCTTTGGGGTGCTCCGACTATCTATCCTTGAACCGCTTCACATAGGGCTTCGAACGCCTTTGGGGGGACCACGGGAATACCAAGGCGCTCATTTCCGTTAGAACTCAAAGCCGAAGGAGAGTTTCGGCATAGGGAGAACCTTCTGGTCAGTCATTGATTCACTCACTGGTATGTACAACGCGGCTCCGAGTCCTAGGGTAAGCCCATTACCGGACTTCAGTCCCCAACTCCATCCCGTCGATGGCTCAATCACCACCGCGTTATTGAATTTGATGTTCCCATTATTATAGAAGCTATGCGATCCTCCGGCCTTCAATCCAAGGATAGGCGTACTCGCTTTATCCAACAGAAAGTTATGATAGTCAACGAATATATTCAAGAAAGTGGGATGAGATGAATTCGGGAAAACGAAGCCGCCTGCTCCAACACCAAGGTAGTTGTGCCTGTCAAACATATATCCGTGTGAAGTTTCCGCTCCCACGAAAACACCTAACTGGTCGGTGATGGAGACGCTACCCTTGTAACCCTTTCCACGATAATCACGCGTCTGTGCCATGGCACTGAAAGAAACAACCGCCAACGCGGCGGCTATAAGAAGAAATCTTTTTGATAGTCTCATAACGATAATTGATAAAACACTGCCGAGATTGTTGAGCAGAAAGCATGCCACTCATGCTTTACTCCCGTAGCGCCACAAAAAGAAAGCCTCCCGCGAAGGAGGCTTTCTATTTGGGGTGCTCGGACTATGTCTTCTCGAACTCATTCTTGGAGGACTTGGAACGCCTCTGGGAACTGCGGAGTATCATTCCAGATCCCTGCAATCCGAATATCGTGGTCAATGAAAAAACCGAGGGGAAAGAGTAGAGTGCCTTGCGGCACAGGGCTAATGCTCAACTATCATTGGCACCCTTAATACCTCCGATAGTAAGCCCGAACCCTTTCGAGTTTGCCATTGCGCCGACGTACATACGCCCTCACTCTGACAAGTCTCACGACCTCCACCCTTATGGAGATGTGAACAGATCTGGGTCTTGTTCTTCTTTTCATTAGGATTAGATACTGTTAGAGTGTAAGAACAACGGCCTCCCTGTATCAGTAACTCCCCTCGGTTGTGTTTCTTTAAAAATAAGCAGACACCTATTAAGGGTAAGTGTCTGCTCTATCTTTTTCTAACAGTCATTAATCCCAATGACTGGTACAAAGGTACAAAATCTTTTCAATCAAGCAACATCTGCCGTGATTTTTTGATCTGGAAAGCTCATCATCTTACGACTTCCAGCAGCTTCTCCTTCGTCCAGGTTGAGGCTCCACCTGAAAGCCCGGCGAGAATTTCCCTGAACGAAGCCATCATCTTCGGTATGCTGGTGCTGCTTGGATTCCTGTACTGCCTGACCTTCGCTTCAACCTTTGCCAAATCATAGCCGCAGGCCGCCAATACTGCGTACTTCTCGAAAGTTTTCCAATCTGTAACAGCTCTGCTGGTTGAATCCTCGGCGAGCACGTCAGCCAAGAAGTCCTGAATAGGATTCCTCTCGGATTGGAGGACTTCAGCGAGCGTGTTCCCGGTCAGGCCAAGCGCCTCCCGAATCTGCTTCTTCGATGTCAGGTTCAACTCGAACCTGCATACCCCGTCATATTTCCCTTCAAGGCCATTGTCAGACACGAATGGCCGCTCTCCC
>JAFROA010000254.1 GCA_017429885.1 Bacteroidales bacterium
AGACCCCGTCTGTTATAGCGGCTGTCAAGGCTGATCCCTCATCGCCATATTATGCTGACGGCACCGATGAGGGGATCTCCGAGGCGATTCTTGGCCTCCTTGACCCCACCACGGACCAATTCAACAATAAGTGGCATAACTTCACTCCGGAAATGAGTGACGATCAGTACTATAACTTCCTTGTATGGCACAGGGGGCTGTCCATTCCGAGGGCGAGGAACCTCAATCGGGCCGAGGTCCAGAAGGGCAAGGAAGTGTTCAACAAAATCGGTTGCGCCACATGCCATAGGGCTTCCTGGGAGACTAAGGATGATAATTATTGGGCACCGGCGATAACCAAGGGAAGGCAGCTTCCCAGGTACCGCAATCAAAAGATATACCCCTACACGGACATGATCCAGCACCGCTTGTTCATGAAGAACGGAATCCATGGAAGTTGGTGCCGCACAACCCCTCTTTGGGGCAGAGGGCTCTCCAGGGCTAACACCGGAGCTGAGGATAGGATTCATGACTGCAGGGCGAGAAACGTCATCGAGGCCATCATGTGGCATGGCTACAGCAAGAAGAGTGACGCCTATGAGTCCACGGAGAAGTTCTACAATCTTTCAAAGGAAGACCGTGAGGCGGTAGTCGAATTCATTAATTCGTTATAGTTTTATTCCTCCCTTGGCGGGTTGGCATTATTTGCTATATTTGTGGGCTATGACTCGCCAGGGGAGAACTATAAGAGAAGCTAAGGAGGCTGATTTAGAAGGGATTATGCCCGTTCTTGACGCCGCCAAGGGCATTATGCGCTCAGACGGGAATCTGAACCAGTGGTCTGACAACTATCCTTCCCGGGAGGCTATCCTTTTCGATATCCAAAGGGACGGAGGCTTTGTCATCGAGGACTATGGCCGTATAGTTGGATATTTCGCTTTATTGCCATCTCCTGAGCCGACTTATGATTACATAGAAGGAAAGTGGCTGGACAATGAGTTACCATATCACGTGATCCACAGGATCGCGAGCTACCCTGAAGCCCATGGCGTTTTCTCAGCGATCATGGATTTCAGTTTCGGGAGAGATCCTAATATCAGGATTGATACCCATAAGGATAATTCGATAATGCGCCACAATATCGCCAGGCATGGCTTCACATATTGTGGCATAATCTATCTGGCATCGGGCGATGAGAGGCTCGCTTTCCAGAAAATACTAAATAGTAGAAGTAGATGAATTTCAGTGGTTTAATAGTTGGTGTGGCGGTATTCCTCATCATCGGTATCTGCCATCCCATCACGATAAAGATGGAGTATTACTGGGGTAAGAGAAGCTGGTTGGTCTTCTGCGCCGCGGGAGTCATTTTCACAGTCGCATCCATTCTCGTGGATGGCATGATCCTCTCAACTATTCTCGGAGCTGCCGCTTTCTCATGCTTCTGGGGTATCCACGAGATCATCTCGCAAGAGGTGAGGGTTCTGCGTGGTTGGTTTCCGGAGAATCCCGCCCGCCATGAGTATTATGAGCGCCGCCGTGCGGAGCTTGGCGACGCGATCCTCAAAAGCCATCCCTCGCACAAGCATCTTAAGGAGAAGCTGGGTAAATGAGGTTAAGAATTCAGGTATTATCGGTACTTCTTTTTGTAGGACTTCTCTCTACGCATGCCCAAGACTCGACAGATGTGTTCTCGCGGCATCTGCGTTTGAATGAGTCTATCGTCACCTGGCTGACTGGTGACAGCAAACTTGGCGAGACTTCCTCGGCCGTGAGCCTCTTGGATTTCAAGGAGTTGAGATCGGTCGCCTCAGGTAATATCATAGACGCCATAGCAAGGGAACCTGGTGTGAGTCAAGTCACTACAGGTTCTGGAATATCGAAGCCTGTTATCCGTGGCCTCGGCTACAATCGTGTTGTCGTGATCTCTGACGGTATACGTCAGGAGGGACAGCAGTGGGGCGATGAGCACGGAATCGAGGTTGACGCCAACGGGGTCCACAATGTCGAGATCATAAAGGGCCCGGCGAGTCTGATGTACGGCTCCGACGCCATGGCTGGCGTTATCATATTCCATCCCGACCCGAATATGGCTCCAGGGACCTTCTCTGCCGGCTTGTCAAGCGAATACCAGAGCAATAATGGCTTGGCCGCATACAGCGTCTCTCATGCCGGTAATTCCGGTGGCCTTATTTGGGATCTGCGTTTCAGTGACAAATATGCCCATTCGTACAGGAACGCTTCCGAGGGACTAGTCCCTGGTTCACAATTCCGTGAGAGGGCTCTGACCGGAAAGTTGGCGACAAACCGCAAGTGGGGTTTCTCCCGGTTGACTCTTGGCTATTACCATCTCATCCCCGGAATGATTGAAGGTTTTGAGGATGGGCTTTTGAGCGGGCCGACCGGTTATTCCGTTGAGCTCCCTTTCCAGCATGTCCATCACTACAAGGCCG
>JAFROA010000255.1 GCA_017429885.1 Bacteroidales bacterium
AGCTGGTGCATCCTCATGGCGCTCAACGTCACCTTCTCCAATGTTTGGGGTATCATCCTCAAGGAATGGAAGGGTGTGTCCAAGAAGACCATCGCCGTGCTTGTCATCGGCCTTATAGTGCTGGTGTTCAGTACCTTCCTGCCACAATTAATGGCAAATTAAGTGGTAGTATAGCATAATGATAACCTATACACCTATATATTCACATGGCACAAATGTCTACAACCTGGAGGGGTTCGCCCCTCCAGTTGTGGATAAAGCATATCTGAAAGAACTGGGGGTGAAGGTGGATCCCGATCCGGAAACCCTCTCGGGACTCAAGCGTGGTAGCGACATATTCAAATATCGGTTCGAGAACAGGACCCTGATTCCCAGGCCAAGATTCGAGACCTTTGAGGGGAATCCTGAAACCATCCATACGGAAATCCACAACTACACCGGCCGCTGCCCCACCCTCACATACGAGATCAACCCGGTCAAAGGTTGTGGAGTGGGATGCCAATACTGCCTTGTGACTGACGGGGTCCATGAACAAGAACTCTCCGTGGACCTGAACTATCCTCTTTATGTCAGGAAATTGCTGGAAGAGATGAACGGTCCAGGCTCTGAGAACAAGAACCACTATTATTATTTCTCTCCCAAGACAGAGGCCTTCCAGGAAGCCACGCTTCTGACCGGCGTCGCCCACAGGATATTACAGGAATTCATAGCCCACTACGAGAGATGTCCTGAATCGAAAGCCAGGCTGTTTATAGCTTCCAAGGCCGGAGCGGAACATCTTCTGATAGAGCATGATGGCGAAAGTGTCCTGGACTTGTTCGCCCGGATGAGAGACAGGATGCAGTTCAATACGAGTGTCTCTATCATGCCAGCTCCTTTTAGAGATATTATTGAACCCTTCGCAGCACCGCTTGAAGAAAGGATGAGGGCCGTGAGGCTTTGTAGGGAGCGAGGGATCCCCGCCAACTCGGCTTTAGTCCAGCCGATCTTCACCCCCTGTCTTACAAACGAGGGGATAAAGAGTTTTTTCGACACGCTCCACGCCGAGGGCATAATCAACTACAAGCCGGAGTTCCTGACAGTCTGCATGGAGAATCTCGCCATGCTCGGGCCATATCTCGGAGTGTTTGACAAAGAGATGGAGCGGAATCTCTTCGAGGCATACATCATGCCTTCCAATGCCGACCACCGCAAACAAAGAGGAAGGACAGCCCCGGACCGGAAAGCCAGCATAGAGAATATCCGGAGGATGATGGAATACACCGACTCTATCGGGATGAGTGTCTCCATTTGCTACTGGGTACGCAAACAACTGGGAATCAGTGAGGATTTGATTCCTCTGACGAACCGGAACGGCTTCCAGTGCCTTGGCTATCAGACAAGATTGTTCGGAGGATGATCACTAACCTCTCAGATTACTATCTACGATGGTATCACGATAGACCTGTCGCGATCACAAGCGGACGACGGGAGGAGCTTCGAGAGCTTCACCGGATAGTATACCATTGCGCCGAGCACCTTGCCCTTAACTGGCGGGATTATGTCCAGAAATGGCTACCTCTGAGCGATAAGGAACTGGAAATACTTGAATATCAAGATTCTATTCCATTCAAAGCCGGAACTTGGAGACCTGACTACATCATCGGTCAGGATGGCGGACTTAGAATTTGCGAGATCACGTCGCGCTTCTTCGGACATGGGATATTCATGTCCAGATTCGCCGAGGAGGCAGCCGACCGTTTCATGGCGAGGTTCCCTGGCTCGACCAGGGAGTCCGAGTACCCCGCCCTTATGGATTATATGGCCGGAATCACTGGCGGACGCAAAAAAATCTTCGTGTTTAAAAGCGCGGACCGGACCAACGAGATACGCCTCTACAAAGCCTTCTACGAGAATCTTGGGCACGAGGTTTTTGTCCTCGAGGCAGAGGAAGTTGAAGGCCGCCGGAAAGAATGGTCAACCGATGGATCATTCCTGATCAGCGCTTTGAACCAGAAAGATATTCTTTCTTTCGGCA
>JAFROA010000256.1 GCA_017429885.1 Bacteroidales bacterium
AATGCGGCAGCAGAATCGTTCAACTCAAAGATCAAGGCCTTCCGTGCTCAACTCAGGGGCGTGTCAGATCTGCCATTCTTCATGTTCAGACTATGCAGGCTCTTCGGATAGCCCCCCCACGGAAGTTTGCAGGTGAGCCGAGAATAGCGTACAAAAGCATATACATTGCCAGGCATGAATAGACCATAATCTCGCCGGCATCACCTGGAAGAATGATGGAACATAGAGACAATCCCACCATAGCCAGATACACCATAGAATAAATGAATCGGGAATAATCTTCGAGGTTATGCCATACGGCTACGTTACGGAAAAACATCCTTATTCCACCTAATCTCTTGATCACCACCGCGACAAAGTATGCCGCGAACACAGTAAGTATCACAATGTAGGAGAAAAACTCTCTCTCAGATCTGAAGGAGAAACTTCTGGAAGAGACAAACAGAGAGAAGACAAAGGAGATGGCGATGGCTCCATCCAAGGCTATCACCGCCCCAAGAGACTTTCCAGCCTTCTCGAAAGAGCAAGGATAAAGGAGAAGTATCTCCACAGCGGCCATTATATCCAATAACAGATAACGTGACTCCGGAGGATATGCCCCCATCATCTCCATGATGACTAGAGTGACCCCCGTAGCTCCCGCCATGATCCTGATCACAAACCGGGGAGTAAGATGCGACTTGTTTTTATTGAAATCATGAAAAAAGAAAAACAAATACTCGACAATCAGAGAGACCGCGATGATAACCGACATGACGTTCAAGATTAGTTAAAAAAGATTTCCGTTTATGCGATGCTGAAATTAATGATAAAAACTAAACAAAACACCCCCTGCGTGGTGGTACACAGGGGGTATCTTTTCAAAATCGCTTATAAAAAACAGAAATTAAGCTTTTTTATCCTTGATCGTGTCAAATCCTTTACCATAGACACCCGCGACAGAGGATACTGACAAGAAAGCGTCTGAGTCTATCTGCTTCACCTCCCTGAGCAACATGTTCACATCCGTCTTGCGAGTGATGACCATAAGGACAGAGGATTCCTGTTTTGTATACCAGCCTTTCCCGTCAAGGATTGTCACACCACGATGGAAATCCCGTGCTATCATATCAGCGATAGCCTCATGGTGATGTGACATGATGAATATCTGCACGCTCTGCTTGGACCCCGCCAGATAAAGATCCGCCACATTACCGCACACGGTGACGATAATCATTCCGTAGACGGCTGTGATGAACTTATCCACAAATGGAAGTCGCTGTCCATCAGCAGTATACGAGGGTACCAAGAGAGATGATGCGATGATGAACACATCAATCAACAGGATCACCTTTCCAGGAGAGATGTTGTGGAACTTTGTGATAATGAGAGCTATGATGTCCGTACCTCCGGTGCTGCCTCCTTGAGAGATGGACATTCCTATTCCGAAACCGGCCATCGAACCTCCGATTATGGAGCAGAGAAGCTTGCCATTGGATAAAGCGAAATCCTGGATAAACTGAGCCGGGATGATGCTCTGCTCAATATTAAGGCAGAAAGATGCCAGGAATATGGCATATACAGTCTTGATACCGAAAGAAGGTCCTATAATGAACAACGAGATCAGCAACAACAAAGCGTTGATCACGAAATAGGTATAACCCATCTTTATCCCAGTGGCGAATTGGACGATGGCGCTTATACCGGACACACCACCCCCAAACATGTTGTTTGGAGTGAGGAATATTGTCCAGCCACAAGTATATATCAGGATTCCAAGCGTGATGAGGACGTACTCCTTAATTGTCCGCAGGATGTTCTTCTGTCTGTTAGCCATTGTTCGATTTCTTTTTACGCATCAATTTGAGACCAGTCTTCATCTCGTCGAAACCCTCCCCATAGACAGTGCTAGCTGAAGAGACTGTCACAAAGGCGGAAGGATCTATCTCCTTCACAGTCTTGGTGATTGTATGAAGCTCGGGCTTACGCACCAAGATGAGCAGTACTTTTTTGCTCTCCCCGGAATACCACCCTTGGGCATCAAGAGCTGTCACTCCCCTGTTGAGATCATGAATCACGGTGTCCGCTATCTCCTTGTATTTATTGGAGAACACCATTATCTGCCAAGTCGAGTTCCGCCCCAGGAGCACCCAATCCACAAAAACCGAGAAGATGACCATGGCGACATCACCGTAGACCATATCCTCCACGGTCTTACCGGGAATCAAGAGTATCGAGGCTATGATGAACACATCCACAGCAAGGAAGACCTTCCCCAATGAAACCGGCCAGAACTTATTGACTATCAATGCGACAATATCGGTCCCTCCAGTGCTTCCGCCTCGAGCGAGGATGCATGTTATGCCGATAGACTCAATGATGGCGGCCACTATCACAAGAAGGAGTTTATTGTCGAAAAACACATGTAGAAACTCCATTCCAGCGAGGAAATCAAGTCCTAAAGTGGAAAGTCCTATAGCGTAAAGGGTCTTGAATCCGAACCCTTTCCCGAGAATGAGGGTTCCGAGCAATATGAGCAAACCATTGATAACAATATAGGACAAGTACACCGGAATGCCTGTGGCGAAATTCAGAATCGTACAGGCTCCTGTCAGACCTCCGCTGGCTATACCATTGGGTATCAGCATGTCCGCCCATGCGAAGGTGTAAAAGAGCACTCCTATGGTTATAACCACATAGTCATCCAGAACGCTCAGGAACGAAGATTTGCTTTTAATCAGCCTCGGGGACATGGTTGAATCACTTTATGACAATATTGACAATTCTACCGGGTACCACTATGATTTTAACTATGCTCTTGTCGCCAACCCACTTGGATGTCTGCTCCATCCCGCGGATCTCGGTCTCAACTTCGGCCGGAGTCATAGACTTAGGAAGATCGACCATGAAGCGGGTCTTGCCATTGAAGGAGACAGGGTACTTGACACTCTCTTCCGCGGCAAGTGATGGATTGAATACAGGGAAAGAAGCGTACGTCACGCTATCCTCATGCCCGAGAATAGACCAAAGCTCCTCGGCGATATGAGGTGCGAATGGTGACAGGAGTATTGTCATGGGTTCCAAAATAGCGCGCTTGCGGCACTTCAAGGCACTAAGGTCATTCAACGCTATCATGAAAGCGCTGACCGTGGTGTTGAAGGAGAAGTGCTCAATGTCGTATTCCTCTTTACCAATAAGCTTATGAAGAACCTTAAGCTCCTCATTGGTAGGCTCCTCATCTGAAACGGCGAGAGAGTCACCGTCAAAGAACATCCTCCAGAACTTCTTGAGGAAGCGGTTTACACCGTCGATACCTTTAGTGTCCCAAGGTTTGCTCTGCTCGAGCGGTCCAAGGAACATCTCGTAAAGCCTCAATGTGTCAGCGCCATAATCGTCGCAAATCTTGTCAGGATTGACAACATTGAACATGGACTTGCTCATCTTCTCGACAGCCCATCCGCAGATGTATTCCCCATTCTCAAGGACAAACTCCGCATCGGCGAACTCCGGCCTCCACGCCCTGAATCCGTCGAGATCGAGTTTGTCGTTCCTCACAAGGCTAATGTCCACATGTATCTCGGTGGTCTGGTACTGGTCCTTAAGTCCAAGGGAGACGAACTTGTTGGTTCCGACGATTCGGTAAACGAAATTCGAACGTCCCTGAATCATTCCCTGGTTGATGAGCTTGCGGAATGGCTCATCCTCGCACACGTAGCCGAGATCGAACAGGAACTTGTTCCAGAAGCGGGAATAAATCAGATGACCGGTGGCATGCTCGGTTCCGCCGATGTAAAGATCGACATCCCTCCAATAAGCATCCACGTCTTTATCCACAAGCGCCTCATCGTTATGAGGATCCATGTACCTGAGATAATATGCGCTGGAACCGGCGAAACCAGGCATGGTGCTGGTCTCAAGAGGATAACCCTTATAAGTCCAGTTCTTTGCCCTGGCGAGCGGCGGCTCTCCATTATCGGTGGGTTTGAACTCGTCTATCTCAGGAAGAGTCAGAGGCAAGTCCTCGAACGGCACCGGAGTAGGAATCCCGTCCTTATAGTAGATCGGGAAGGGCTCACCCCAATACCTCTGACGGCTGAATATAGCGTCACGTAGCCTGTAGTTGACCTTGGCGTGACCCAGCCCCTTCTTCTCCACATAATCGATAGCCGCAGGGATGGCGTCCTTAACTTCCATCCCATCCAGGAATCCGGAATTGACCATCTTGCCTTCCTTGGCGTCGAAACTCGACTCACTCACATCGCAACCTTCGATGATCGGGACGATCGGGAGATTGAATTTCTTGGCAAACACATAGTCCCTGCTGTCATGAGCGGGTACAGCCATGATAGCTCCGGTACCATACCCAGCCAAGACATACTCGGAAATCCAGATGGGAACTCTCTCGCCTGTCAAAGGATTCACTCCATAAGAACCTGAGAAGACTCCCGTGACGGTCTTTGTCTCGGCGATTCTCTCCCTCTCAGTTTTTTTCTTCACATAAGCCAGATAATCAGCCACTTCCTTCTTCTGGCCATCGGTCGTTAGTACCTCAACAAGTTCGCTCTCAGGAGCCAAAACCATGAATGTCACTCCAAAAATAGTGTCCACCCTGGTCGTGAATATGGTGACATCATGCTCCACATCCCCGTTGAAGCACTTGAACACGACCTCGCAGCCTTTAGACTTGCCAATCCAGTTACGTTGCATCTCTTTGAGGGAATCGGTCCAATCGATCCTGTCAAGCCCCTCAAGCAGCCTTCCGGCATACGCTGAGACCCTCAACTGCCACTGCATCATCTTTTTCTGCTCAACAGGGAAGCCTCCCCTGACAGAGAGTCCGTCTTTAACCTCGTCATTGGCCAAAACAGTACCGAGACCGGCGCACCAGTTTACTGATGTCTCACCTTGATAAGCGATACGATAATTCATCAGCATGTCGGATTTCTCCTTGTCAGAGAACGCGTTCCACTGATCAGCGGAGAAAGGCTCATGATCGGAGCAAGCAGCGTTGACAGCGGTGTCGCCTCCTTTCTCGAAAGCGGCGACAAGGTCCTCAATGGGACGGGCCTTGTCAAGATCAATATCATACCAGCTTCCGAACATCTTCAGGAAGGCCCACTGCGTCCACTTGTAGTAAGCGGGGTCGCAAGTGCGGACCTCGCGGTCCCAATCATAGGAGAAACCGATCCTGTCCATCTGCTGGCGGTAGCGGTTTATATTCTTCACGGTCGTGACCTCAGGATGCTGGCCTGTCTGGATGGCATACTGCTCTGCGGGAAGTCCAAAGGCGTCATAACCCATGGGATGGAGGACATTGAAGCCCTTCAATCTCTTGT
>JAFROA010000257.1 GCA_017429885.1 Bacteroidales bacterium
GTATCTCATTGTGGGTGGGGATGTTCCCCCTGTCGTTAACCGTAATTCATATGGCAACGCCTGGTTCGTGAACGGCGTTGTGGATGCCGCCACGCCGGATGATTAGATAGGCTTGATCGCTTCCACGGATCTTCGTACGACCGCCATTATCGGATCTGACTTCAAGGATGCGGTGAAGATGCCCGGTCCAGCCGGGCATGACGCCGCGGAGGCTGGGCATGACGCCGCGGAGGCCGGGGATGGCGACTTTATCAAGATGACATACTACAGCCCTAATGAGCTTCATTACCATTATAAAGCTTCCTCTGACCGTCCGGTTGTGTTCAGTGAGATTTATTATCCAAAAGGCTGGCATGCTAGTGTTGATGGGAATGATGTGGGGTTGTTCCGTGCGGATTGGATATTCAGAGGTGCCGTGCTTCCCGCTGGAGAGCATGTCATGGTGATGCGTTTCGACCCCAAGGTTTATCCTGTCAGTGAGAGTGTGTCAAAGGCATCATCAATCACACTCCTGCTTATGATAGCGGCGGCAATAGCGGGAGCGATTGTTTTCGCCAATAAAGAGAAAAAGGAAGAAGAGATATGATAAACGTTATCGGTCTTGGTTACATAGGGCTGCCTACAGCCCTTATGATGGCCTCTCATGGCCTTGAGGTTGTGGGGACGGATTATAACAAGGGCCTTGTGGACACCTTGAATTCCGGCAGGACCACCTTCAAGGAGGATGGCCTTGATAAGCTTTTCGACGAGGCTCTTAAAGCCGGTATCAAGTTCACGACTGAATATGCCAGGACCGGCATGTACATTATATCCGTCCCGACCCCCTACGATAAGTTCAGCAAGAAAGTCGATCCTGGTTATGTTGTGGCGGCGGTCAGGGATGTGTTGAAGGTATGTCCTCCGGATGCGACATTGGTGATTGAGTCCACTGTAAGCCCAGGCACGATTGACAAGCACGTCAGGCCCGTTGTAGAGGCTTGGAGTTCCGAGACCGGAAACAGGATCAACTTGGTTCACGCCCCGGAGCGTATCATCCCGGGAAACATGGTTTATGAGCTTCTCCACAACAACCGCACGATAGGAGCGGATGACAAGGCTGTGGGAGAGGAGGTGAAGGCATGCTACGCTTCTTTCTGTCAGGGTGAGATTGTCGTGACCGACATCCGGACCGCGGAGATGACAAAAGTTGTCGAGAACACTTTCAGGGCTGTCAACATAGCGTTCGCGAACGAACTGGCTAGGATTTGACGCCACGACGGGATGGATGTCTATGAGATCATCAGGATATGCAACATGCATCCAAGGGTGAATATCCTTCAGCCGGGTCCCGGCGTCGGAGGCCACTGTATTTCTGTCGACCCCTGGTTCCTTGTCGGGGACTATCCCTCAATTGCCAAGGTCATTGACGAGTCGATGAAAACAAACGACAGCCAGCCGTCTTTCGTTCTCAACCGTATCCATGAGATAATGAGGGAAAACGGTATCACGGATTATGCCAGGGTCGGTTTGTACGGATTGACCTACAAAGAGAACGTGGATGACATCAGGGAGTCTCCTACTTTGCAGCTTCTGGAGGCCCAAGAGAGGCATCTGGCCAAACCACTGAAGGTTTTTGACCCTCTCGTGGGCAAGAAGGTGGTTGAGAGCCAGGTAATGGATTTCGATGAGTTCATCAAGGACACCGACATGGTTGTGATTATGGTTAAGCATGATCATATCAAGGCATCGTGGGACAGGCTCAAGGGAAAGGTGATCTTGGATTGCCATAATATTTGCCCGCTGGATAATGTCTATCATATCTGACTTTCTTGAACTCGCTTGAATATGAAGAGAGTGATGCTAGTTTTTGGGACCAGACCGGAGGCCATTAAGATGTGCCCCCTGGTCAAGGAGTTCCAGAAATACCATGATGACTTCAATACGATTGTTTGTGTGACTGGGCAGCACAGGGAGATGCTGGATCAGGTCTTGAAGGTTTTCGGGGTTGTTCCTGATTATGATCTGGACATCATGAGACAGGGCCAGGATCTGTATGATGTGACATCTAAAGTCTTGGTGGGAATGCGTGATGTTTTGAAGGAGGCTTGCCCGGATGTGGTGTTGGTCCATGGAGACACCACCACCAGCACAGCTACCGCCCTCGCCGCTTTCTATCAGAGAATTCCCGTGGGACATGTGGAAGCCGGATTGCGCACCAGGAATATATACAGTCCATGGCCGGAGGAAATCAATCGTCAGATCACAAGCCGCATCGCGACATATAATTTCGCCCCGACCCCTCTCAGCCGCCGGAATCTTCTCGAGGAAGCTGTTGATGAGAATAAGATCATCGTCACAGGCAATACCGTTATAGACGCCTTGAGGCTGGTCGTGGACAGGATTCATTCGGACTCAGGTCTCGGTAGGGAATTGGAGGACAGGATTCTTGAGCATGGATATGATACCAGTAGATTAGCCACTCGTCGCCTTGTCTTGATCACGGGTCACCGGAGAGAGAATTTCGGGGAGGGCTTCATATCCATCTGCGACTCCATCAGGGACCTGGGAACTAAATACAAGGATGTGGATTTTGTGTATCCTATGCACTTGAACCCCAATGTGAGGAAGCCTATTCACCAGGTATTCGGAGAGGATCTTCATGGACTCGGGAATATTTTTTTCATAGAACCTCTTGAATATCTGGAATTTGTGTATCTTATGGAGCGTTCGGCCGTGGTGCTGACCGACAGTGGCGGGATACAGGAGGAGGCTCCTGGTTTGGGAAAACCCGTGCTCGTGATGCGGGATACCACGGAACGTCCAGAGGCTTTGGAGGCTGGAACGGTCAAACTTGTGGGAACAGATTATGGCAAGATAGTGGGAGAAATTTCCTTGCTGCTGGATGACAAGGAAGCCTATGAGAAGATGGCGCGTTCGGCGAATCCCTATGGCGACGGGAAAGCCTGTGAGAGAATAGTAAAGTCTTTTCTTTAATATAACCCTTAAAAACAACAAAACAATGGAAGAGAACAAACCTCAAGAGACATTCGATCCCAGGGATCTGAATCAGGACGGAAAAGTCACGCTTAGCGAGAAAGTCCAGTATGCTGCTGGCAAGGCCGCTGAAAAGGCCAAGGAGGTTTATGCCGAGGCCAAAGAGAAGACCGTTGAGGTCGCCGGAAAGGTGGCTGATAAGAGCAAGGAGCTTTATGCTGAGGCCAAGGACAAGGCCGCTGACTTGAAAGAGAAGGCTGCCGACAAGATTGACACGGCCAAGCAGAAGATCCAGGAGAAGAAAGGCGAGAAAGAGGCTTAGAGATGAGACGGCGCGGATTTGCCGCCGCTGCCTTGATTTGCTGCGCCCTGACAGTCTCAGGGTGCAGCCTTTTCAAGGCCGCAGGTATGATTGGAAGGCTTTTCGGGGCCAAGAAGACTTCAACCGTAGTCACTTTGGTGAAGATCATAGGCTCCGTTATCGGCCAGTTCTACGACACGACAACTAAGAAAGCGTTGGTCGGCTCATGGGTTTATGAGGAACCTGCCATCCAGTTCGAGAGCCAGAACCTGCTTGACAAGGCGGGAGGTGTGGTGGCCAGCCAGAACGTGGCGGACAACATCACTCCATATTTCGAGTTGCTGGGGCTCAAGACGGGCGATATAGCTCTTGACTTGAGGAAAGACAACACCTGCACTTTCACAATTGGAGGCAGAAAGATTGACGGCACCTATGAGTTCGACGATGAGACTAAGAAGCTGTCCCTCAAAGCTGGGTTAATTCCTCTTCCGGCAGCCTATCTCTCAATCGTGAATAACCAGATGGCTATGACCTATGACTCCAGTGTCCTGCTGGGACTGATCAAGGTCATGGGCGCCGTTGACACCAAGTCGACATTTGCCTCGGTCTCCAAACTCGCCGACAGCTACGACGGGATGAAGACCGGATTCACATTCAAGAAGTCCAAGTAAGACTCGTGATTCAGGCTTTTCAGCCAGCGGCCTCGGCCAATGAACGGGCGAGGTCGATGAAGGCGAGTGCGTCTGGACGGGTCGAAAGAGCGGAAGGCTCACCGGAGTCTCCTCCCTCGCGTATACCCTGCACGATGGGGATCTGCCCCAGCAGCGGGATGCCATATTTCTCCGCCATCTTGCGCCCGCCGTCTTTTCCGAATATATAGTACTTATTATCAGGTAGTTCCTCCGGAGTGAACCAGGCCATGTTCTCGACTAGGCCAAAGATCCGGCGGTTGATGTTCTCGTTGCGAAACATGTTCACGCCCTTCTCCACGTCCGAAAGAGCGACATCCTGAGGAGTTGTGACAATCAACGCTCCCTCCATCGGGATATCGTTCACGAGCGAGATATGGATGTCTCCTGTTCCAGGGGGCATGTCGATAAGCAGGAAGTCCAATACACCCCAGCGCACCTGCAGGATCATCTGCTTGAGCGCATTGCAAGCCATGGGTCCTCTCCAGATGAGTGCTTGCCCGGGCTCGGCGAAGTAGCCTATCGACATCCATTTGACCCCATATTTCTCAATCGGAAGGATGACCTCCTTGCCCTCGCCGCTTTCCTCTGCGGCTGGGACCTCGTTAATCGTTCCTGTCATAAGCGGGACGGAGGGTCCATAGACATCAGCGTCCGCAAGACCGACCTTATAGCCAAGCCTGGCCAGTGCGACAGCGAGGTTGACGGCTACAGTGGATTTGCCAACGCCACCCTTGCCGGAGGCAATACCTATGATATGCCTCACGTTGTTGATTTCCTCCAATCCGAGGTCCAGGCCTGGTTTTTTCTTCGGAGCCTCTTCTTTCACTATGGTCTTCACCTCCACTTCGGTTCCTGCTGGGGCGTTTCGGATAATAGTTGCCCTGGTCGCTCCGACAAGATATTCAGTGAGAGGATCACGCCTCTTCGGGAAAGCGAGAGTGACAGTGACCTTATTTCCTTCCACGGAGATGGCCTCGACCATCCCCAGCTCCACAATATTCTGGCTCCCTTTGGCGGGATGAACCACCTCCAGGAGCCAGCTTTTAATTTCAGTATCAGTCATTTACTTGACAATATTCATTTCCTTGAGAAGATACCCGGCGCCGCCGAACTTATCCATCAGGAAGAGGACGTAACGGATATCGACACAGATGCATCTCTGGAGATCAGGCTCGAACATCACGTCGCTGGACATGCTCTCCCAGTTTCCGTCGAAAGCGAGACCGATAAGCTCACCGTCCGCATTGAGGACAGGACTTCCGGAGTTACCGCCAGTGATGTCGTTGTTCGTAAGGAAGCAGACCGGCAGGTTACCGTCAGCCATGGCGTACTGGCCATAATCCTTGGAGTTGTAAAGCTCCTTGAGTTTGCTGGGGACGATGAACTCGTAGTTGTCAGGATCCTCTTTCTCCATGACTCCCTTTAGGGTGGTGTAGTAGTTATACATGAGGGCGTCCTTCGGGGAATAAGGCAACACGCTTCCGTAGGTGAGCCTCATGGTGAAGTTGGCGTCCGGATAAGTCGCCTTGCCCTTCTGCCACTCAAGCAATCCGGCGGTGAAGGCCTTGGAGCCTTCCCTGATGTCGTCAGAACCGGCTGAGTTTCCAGCGGGTCTGCGTCCGCCCATTCCGCCGTTGAGTCCCATCTTGGCATAGGTCATGAGTATGGTGTTCATGAGCTGGTTCGCGGGGTCTTTCTTGATGGCTCCGAATCCATTCTCCGCGACAGCGGCCTTCAGTTTATCGGCCGATGTGAAGATGGTGTTGTCGTAGAGGTTGTTGACATAAGCGTCTATGTCAAGATCTTTGAAACTGCCGAGTCCGTCGAGGTAATACTCAGGCTTGGCTTTCTCCCTATAGTACTTCAGGAGGGCTGCCGCCTCCTCCCTGTCGAGGGGCTCGTAGTAGTCCTGATACCTCTTCGCGAGTGACGCGATAGCGGCTTCAAGGGCGGCGGTTGAGTCCTGGCCATCCCTTAATCCCCTGGCCATGCCATTCTGGACGCCACTTGAGAATCCGAGAAGCTCGATATTCGCTACAGTCTCACCGATTAGCTGCATGTCAAGAGCTGTCGTGTTGGCCTCGACGCCGTTCTTGATCTTCTCAAGGGCATCTCCGTATTTGGCCTGACGCTTCTTGTTCTTGCCGACCCATTTCATGAAGTCAGCCTCTTTCTGCTGCTCTTTCTCAATGATACCGAGGTTCTTGAAAGCGAGCCTCTCACCCTGCCATTTCTTCCAACCATTGGCGCTGCCGGCGTACTTGCTGGCATATTTAAGGCGTATGGAAGGATCAGACTCCATCCATTTCCACATAATATCCTGCCTGAGAGTCCTGGCGTCGATTGAGACAGCCTGGCGGTCGAGCATGGCTTTTAGCTGAGCCTCAGTCTGGAACCTCTGGGTGCTTCCGGGATATCCCATGATCATGGCGTAGTCGCCCTGCTGGACACCCTTGAGGGAAACCTTCAATGACTGGGCGGGAACGTAAGGCTTGTTGGAGGGAGAGTAGGCGGCGGGCTCGTTATCGGCTCCCGCATATACCCTGAACATCGAGAAGTCACCGGTGTGGCGTGGCCACATCCAGTTGTCGGTCTCACCTCCGAATTTACCGATGGATGCCGGAGGAGCTCCGACAAAACGGACATCCGTGTAGACTTTATAGACAATCAAGTACCAGAAGTTCTCATTGTAGAAGGATGTCACCTGCACCCTGCAGTTAGGGTTGTTTTCCTGAGCCGCCTGCTGGAGAGCCTGCCTCTTGGCGTTCTGATCCTCAGCCTTGTTGATGGCGTCAGTGACATCAGTCATACTCACGAGATAAGTCACAGAAAGGCCCGGAGCCGGAATCTCCTGCTCCCTGCTCATGGCCCAATAACCGTTCTCAAGGTAGTTGTGCTCATCGGTTGAAAGAGCCTGGATGGTGCCGTAACCGCAGTGGTGGTTGGTTACAACAAGACCCTGGTCTGAGATCATCTCTCCGGTGCATCCGCCTCCGAAGATCACGATAGCGTCTTTCAGCGAGGAATGGTTGACACTGTAGATTTGTTCCGGGGTCAACCTGCAGCCAAGATCCTTCATGGCTCCGGCGTTA